>JAYUQI010000186.1:0-3185 GCA_043756805.1 Sphingomonas sp. | reverse complement strand
CATTGCGATTCATTCAACGGCGCTGGGGCCGGCAGCGGGCGGCACGCGTTTCTGGCACTATGCCGACAAAAGTGACGCCATTGTCGATGCGCTGCGGCTGTCGCGCGGCATGAGTTACAAGAATGCGATGGCCGGATTGCCGGCGGGCGGCGGCAAGGCCGTGATCCTGGCATCGGGTGATCGCGCCAAGACGCCCGAGATGCTCGCCGCGTTCGCGCGCGCTGTCGATAGTCTGGGTGGTCGCTATATCACCGCGCAGGATGTCGGGATGAGCGAAGCTGATATGGTCGCGCTGTCGAAAACGACGAGGCATGTCGCGGGTCTACCCGGGCAAAGCGGCGGCGATCCGGGTCCGTCGACGGCGCGCGGCGTGTATCTGGGCGTCTGTGCCACCGTGAAGCGCGCGCTGAAGCGAGACAGTGTTGCAGGCGTGCATATTGCCATTCAGGGCGTCGGCAGTGTCGGCGGTGGCCTCGCGCGCTGGCTGGCCAAGGATGGCGCGCGGTTGACGCTGGCCGATGCCGATCCGGCGCGTGCGCATGTGCTGGCGGCCGAACTGGGGGCAGAAGCGGTCTCGGCGGATGAAATCATGTCGGTTGAAGCTGACGTCCTCAGCCCCTGTGCGCTGGGTGCCATCCTGACCAGGGAGAGCATCGCCAAACTTTGCGTTACCGCCGTTGCCGGCGGCGCAAACAACCAACTGGCAACCGCAGATCAAGGGGCCGAACTTGCCGCACGCAACATTCTCTACGCTCCCGATTATGTCATCAATGCGGGTGGCATCATCAATGTGCTGCGCCATATCGACGGCGCGGGGGATGCCGAGATCAATGCCCGCATCGATGCCATCCCACATCGATTGAACCAGATCTGGGACCAGAGCGCGGCAACCAGCGAGACTCCGTCGCACGTGGCTGACCGGATCGCCCGGCGCTTGATCGGGCGGTAGCGCCTCGCCTAATAAAAGAAGCGCTCTTCGATGATCTTGCCATCTTTCACGGTATAAAGTCCGTCTTCGTCATTCTGCATACGCTCGCCGCTTGGTTTGAATGTTAGGTCCATCTTGAAGCGCATGATGAACTGGTCGCCATTCACGAACGGCCCCGACGCTTCCACGCTGTGGATTTCGTGATTGGCATACCACCACTCACCCTTGGCATGAACAGCGGCAAGCCCATGTGCAACGGGGTCAGGGCCTTGTGCTTCGACGCTGACAATGTCGGGTGACCAGTATTTCTTTCCGGCGTCGTCCCACTGTCCAGCGATACACATAGCAGCAAAGTCAGCAGCGATTTCAGCGGTTGTCACTATGTTTCCCTCTCGTTGTTTCGTCGAAATATATATGCCAACACGGCAACGCGCAAACTGCTTTCAAGCGCGGAAATGCTGCGCTAAAGGACGCGTTCAATGCACGCGCTGGCGAATCCGACCCGTTTTCTGAAACTAGCCCGGCCACTCACGGCGTTTTGTGGCGTTGGTGGTATTTTGCTGATTGCCATTGGTGCCTATGCGGGGCTTTTTCTGACCCCGCCTGATTATCTTCAAGGCGAAACCGTCCGCATTCTTTACATGCACGTCCCCGCCGCGTGGCTCGGCATGGCGGGATGGTCGGGGATTGCGGTTGCCAGCATTGTCCAGCTTGTCTGGCGGCATCCGCTGGCGGGCGTTGGCGCGCGTGCCGTTGCGCTGCCTGGGGCGGTGTTCAGCGCCATCTGTTTGATCACAGGCTCGATCTGGGGCCGGCCGACGTGGGGCACATGGTGGGAGTGGGACGGGCGGATGACGTCGATGCTCGTCCTTCTTTTCCTTTATATTGCCTATATGGCCTTGGCGAGCGCGAGCGAGGAGCGGACCAGCGTTTCGCGCGCAACCGCGATTTTCGGGATTGTCGGCGCGATCAACATTCCGGTGATCAAATATTCGGTCGTGTGGTGGAATACGCTGCATCAGGCACCTTCGATTTCGGTGATGGGCGGATCGAAGATTTCGGCCGAATTGCTCTGGCCTCTCGGGTTGACGACGCTCGGTTTCAGTCTGCTGTTCGGGGCCATTGTCCTGATGCGGATGCGCGCCATATTGGCATCGGCGAAACTTGAAGCACGTTTGGAACGGATGGCGCGCGCATGAACCACTGGGATTTCGTCGCTGCGGCTTATGTCGTAACGCTCGGCGGCACTGCGGCGGTCACACTGTGGGCATGGCTGTCGATGCGCGCAGCGGAAAAGGCAGCGCAGCGGTGAAAGCCAAGCATCAGCGATTGATCCTGGCGCTGGCAGGGCTGGGCGCGGTTCTCGGGTCGGGCGTGCTCGCCATGTCTGCCATTGGCGATCGCGCAAGTTATTTCTACGCGCCCGAGGACATCGCCCGCGATGGCATTCCTCAGGGTCGCGCGATCCGTCTTGGCGGCATGGTCACCAAAGACAGCATCTTCCGCGCGACCGACGGCGTGACGATGACATTCATCGTTCATGACCAAAAGGGCGAAGTCCCCGTCCGGTTCAAGGGCATACCGCCTGATTTGTTCAAGGAAGGGTCGGGGGTCGTCGCCGAAGGGATGTTCGAAGGGCGCACGTTTGTCGCTAGCAATCTGCTCGCCAAGCACGACGAAAATTATATGCCGCCACAAATGGCCGGCAAACAGCACAAGACGGATACGTTGAAGCCATGATCGCAGAAGCCGGACTCGCAACGCTCTGGATTGCCGCTGTTCTCGCGCTGCTTCAGCTGGGCCTTGGCGCGATGGCGATTGCGGATGGTCGCGCCGATTTGCGGCCCGGCGTGCGCGCCGTTGCTGTCGTGCAGGGGTTGTTCGTCGTTGCGTCCTTCTGGCTGCTGATCATCTGTTTTCTGCGCTCCGACATGTCGGTGGAGCTCGTTGCGGCGAACAGCCATTCGATGAAGCCGTGGCTCTACAAGTTCTCGGGCACATGGGGCAATCACGAAGGATCGATGCTGCTTTGGGTCGCCGTGCTTGGTTTTGCAGGCGGCGCGATTGCCATTCTTGAGCGGCGGATCAAGGAACGGACGCTGGCAGCAACGCTGGCGGCGCAGGCATTTATTGCCGTTGGTTTCTATGCCTTCCTCCTGTTCTCGTCGAACCCGTTCAAGCGGCTGTTCCCCGCGCCGGCCGATGGCAATGGGCTGAATCCTTTGCTGCAGGACCCCGGCCTCGCTTTTCATCCGCC
>JAYUQI010000185.1:0-3205 GCA_043756805.1 Sphingomonas sp. | reverse complement strand
AGTTCGGCAACATCTTCGGTTCGATCATGCATCTATCGCTTCCTCATCCACCCGCGCCGCATTTTCCTGTATAAAATTAAAGCGGTGCTCGGGGTTTTTGCCCATCAGGCGCTCGACGAGATCGCGGACGCCTGCGCGGTCTTCATATTCCTGAGGAAGGGTAACGCGGAGCAGGGTGCGTGATTTCGGGTCCATTGTCGTTTCACGGAGCTGGTTCGGGTTCATTTCGCCCAGCCCCTTGAAGCGGCCGACGTCGACGGTCTTGCCCTTGAACTCACCCGCCTCGATCTCCGCCCGGTGCGCGTCGTCGCGGGCGTAGAGTGATTTTGCGCCGACAGTCAGGCGATACAGCGGCGGCTGTGCGAGGAACAGATGCCCCTTGCGCACGACATCGGGCATTTCCTGGAAGAAGAACGTCATCAGCAGCGTCGCAATGTGCGCGCCGTCGACATCGGCGTCGGTCATGATGATGACGCGTTCATAGCGAAGGTTGTCCACATCGCAGCGGTCGCGCATCCCGCAGCCGAGCGCGAGCGCCAGATCGGCGATTTCGCTGTTGGCGCGGATTTTGTCCATTGTGGCGCTGGCGACATTGAGGATTTTGCCGCGGATCGGGAGGATCGCTTGCGTCTTGCGGTCGCGCGCTTGCTTGGCCGATCCGCCTGCGCTGTCGCCTTCAACAATATAGATTTCAGTGCCTTCGTTGCCGTCGTTCGAACAATCTGTGAGTTTGCCGGGCAGCCGCAGCTTGCGCGCCGACGTCGCCGTCTTGCGCTTCACTTCGCGTTCGGCCTTGCGCGCGAGGCGCTCGTCCATCCGGTCCATGACATAAGTGAGCAGCGCGCGGCCACGATCCATATTGTCGGTCAGATAATGGTCGAAATGATCGCGGAGCGCCGTTTCGACAAGCCGCGCGGCTTCGGGCGAGGTTAGCCGGTCCTTGGTCTGCGACTGGAATTGCGGGTCGCGGATGAAGACCGAGAGCATGAGCTCGGACGGCGCGATGACATCCTCGGGCTGAATGTCGGCGGCCTTCTTGTTGCTGACCAGCGCCCCGAATGCGCGCAGCCCTTTGACGATGGCGGCGCGCAGACCCGCTTCATGCGTGCCACCATCGGGCGTCGGGATCGTATTGCAATACCATGAAAAACTGCCATCGCTCCACAGCGGCCAGGCGACCGCCCATTCGACGCGGCCCTGCGACTCGCCGGGAAAATCCTGCGATCCAGCGAAAAACTCGGCGGTGGCGCATTCGCGGGTGCCGACTTGCTCGCGCAAATGATCCGACAGGCCACCGGGAAACTGGAACACCGCTTCGGTGGGGGTGTCGTCGCTGATCAGCTCAGGCGCACATTTCCAGCGGATTTCGACACCAGCGAACAGATACGCCTTTGATCGGGCAAGGCGGTGCAGCCGTTCGGGCTTGAAACTCAGCTCGCCGAAGATCTCGGGATCAGGAACAAACGAGACGCTCGTGCCGCGCCGGTTCTGCACAGGCCCGAGCTTTTCGAGCGGCCCCATCGTCTGCCCCTGCGCAAACTGCTGACGATACAATTCCTTGTTGCGCGCAACCTCGACAATCGTTTCCGACGACAGCGCGTTGACGACACTGACCCCGACCCCATGCAGGCCACCCGATGTCGCATAGGCTTTGCCATCGAATTTCCCGCCCGAATGGAGCGTCGACATGATGACTTCGAGCGCGGATTTGTCGGGAAACTTCGGGTGCGGATCGACCGGGATCCCGCGGCCATTGTCGATGACTGTCAGGCGATTGCCCGGCTCCAGCGTGATTTCGATCCGCGTCGCATGCCCCGCCACGGCTTCGTCCATCGCATTGTCGAGCACTTCGGCAGCAAGGTGATGGTAAGCGCGCTCGTCTGTCCCGCCGACATACATGCCCGGACGGCGACGGACAGGTTCCAGCCCCTCGAGAACCTCAATCGACGAGGCGTCGTAACCGGTGGCAGGCGTGGCGGAGGAGGACGCGAACAGATCAGTCATTGGTGCGCGCTATAGGGGCGGCGCTTCAACCTCTGCAAGCGTAACGATTGTGGCGGATTTGCCACGGTGCATCGCTTTTTTTGTGCTGCGGTGCACCCAAATGCTTTCGTCGTGGTTCTCCCCCGCTCAACACTCCGGGAGTATCGGTATGATTAAAGCATTTCTCTTATCCGCAGCGGCGACGGCAGCGCTTGCCAGCCCCGCTTTCGCTCAGGAAACTGACGAAAACCCGTTCGACGGCATCTATGTCGGTGGTTCGGTCGGCGCGGCGGTTCAGCCCAATGATGGTGCGAACTCGTCAATCCTGTTCGATCGTGACCTCAACGGTTCGTTCGGCGACACTGTGGTCACATCAGGCGGGGCGAACGCTTTCTCGACCGGCTTTTGTGGTGGCAGCGCTGCCGGTTCGGCCAATGAAAACTGCACGAATGACAAGGACGGCATCGAATATTACGGTCGTGTGGGTGCCGACACTCATATGGGCCCCGTCGTTATCGGTGTAATGGGCGAATTCGGTCGTCCCGAAATCAGCGACAGTGTGTCTGCCTTCAGCACGACACCGGCGAGCTACACGATGACGCGCAAGCTCGATTACACCGCCAGCATCCGCGGTCGTATTGGCTTTACGCCGACACCAATGCGCACGACGCTGTTCTACGCAACCGGCGGCGCGATGTATGGCAAGGTCAAGAACAGCTTTTCGACCAGCAATACGGCGAACAGCTTCACCCCGACTGACGGCAGTGATGCCTGGGGCTTTAGCGGCGGTGGCGGCGTCGAGCAGAAGATCGGCAAGAACTTCTCGGTCGGCCTCGAATACATCTACAATGAACTGAAGGACGACAAAGGCCGTGTCCGCGTTGGTCCCGGCACGGCGGCTGCGACCAATCCGTTCCTGCTCGCAGGTGCTGGTGGCACCGATTTCCGGCGCAGTGACGACAAATTCCGTTGGCACAGCATGCGCCTGACGGCAGCTTTCCGGTTCTAAACAGAGCCGGATAAGACCGGGAAGGGGAAAAAGCGAACTCTTCCTCTTCCCGGTCGATATTCCTGACTACCGAACGCGTGGTCCGCCAAACGGCATGGGCGGTGGTGCCCGTCGATCACGGCGCGGCATCTGCGCCTGATAGGCCTGGCCGCAATGTTGGACGCAATAGGGGAAACCCGGGTTCACGACATTGCCACAGAAATGGAAATCCGG
>JAYUQI010000184.1:0-24946 GCA_043756805.1 Sphingomonas sp. | reverse complement strand
GGCTGTTGTCTTGTCACTTCTCGGGCTGGCGTTGCCCAGCGCCTTGAAGCCTGCACTCATCATTCTCGAGTTCATGGTCATCGCCACGATCCTTATGGTCACGCGCATGGGCAATCGGGGGCAGTGGCACCGCCGCTGGCTCGATAATCGCCACCTTGCCGAGCGCTTGCGGTGTTTGTCGGTTGCCGCACAATTGGGTGAGCTGGAGTTGCGCACCGGTGCCGAACTGCGTCCAGGCTGGGTCGACTGGTATGCGCGAGCAACCGCGCGTGAATTGGGCATGCCATCGGTGCGTGTCGATATTGCGTATCTTGGCTGCGTCCGCGATGCCCTGACGACCTTGATCGATGACCAGATTGCCTATCTGCGGCGCGATGCGCACCGGATGCACCGGCTTGAGCATCGGCTACATACTGTGGGGACGATCCTGTTTGCGATGACGGCGCTGATCTGTGTCGCGCTGCTCGTCTTCAAGATGACGGACAAAATTGTGGGATTGGCAACGCTCGACGCCGTTGCACACCCGTTTTTAACGGCAACGACGATTGCCAGTGCTGCATTTCCCGCCATCGGTGCCGCAATCTACGGCATCCGGATGCAAGGGGACTTTGCCGGGATCGCTGAACGCAGCGAAGGTCTTGCGCATAATCTGGCCAGCTTGCGAAAGGTCATTGATGCCGATGCATTGAGTTTTGACACGCTCAAGCGCCGCGTGGCGCGCGCGACCGATTTGCTGACGCGTGATCTCGCCAGCTGGCTGCAAACCTATCATGCGCGGCCATTGACCTTGCCGGGGTGATTTGAAAGGCTGTTGTCATGAGAAAACTGCTGGTCGTTTTTCTTGCCGCATCAATTGCCGAACCAGTAATGGCGCGGCAGGGCGGTGCGCCGTGGCAGGCCCAGATATACGGGACGTTCACTGTCGTTACCGAGGAAGACCGTGCGACCAAGACCGATGCGGAACTGCGTCACCGCTGTGGTGGCGCGCTGATCCGCACCGATTGGGTGCTGACCGCTGCGCATTGCGTCACCCACGAAGATCTGGCGAAGGGGCGGCGGGTGCGGCTTGGTGCGCTTGATCTTGAGCTGACGAGTGGCGTTTCATACCGCATCAATCATGTCGTCCGCCATCGACGTTACGATAAAGCGACGCACGCCAATGACATCGAGCTTATCCATCTGGTTGCCGATGAACAAACGACCGCCGACGATAGCGATCGCATCGCTACAATACGCTTGCATGGAACACGCGATGACGATTCCGTTCCGCTGGCCGATAGGACGCCAGTCACTGTAACGGGCTATGGCACGACCGAAGATGGCAATGTGTCGACGCAACTGCTTCAGGTCGATCTGACGACGGTTTCCTGCGACGAAACACCTGATTATCGCGGGAAGACAGACGACAGCATGCTGTGCGCATCAGCGCCGGGCAAAGACAGCTGTCAGGGCGACAGTGGCGGCCCGCTTGTCCTGCGCGATGGCCCACCGGTGCTGGTTGGCATTGTCAGCTGGGGCAAGCAATGTGGCGACAGCAATTATCCCGGTGTCTATTTCCGGGTTGCGTCCTATCTCGACTGGATCGACCGCGCATTGGCAGCTGATCCTTCGGTCAATGCTGTGGATTAGCTAGCGATCGTCGGGCGTGCTCCGCTGATCGGGTGTGCTGCGCTGATCCGGCGTACCGCGTTGATCGGGTGTCCCTCGACGATCATCATCCTGACCAACCTCGGGTTCGGCGTTTTCGTCCAGATCTTCGTCCTCGGCGTCAACCACCGGCTTTCCTCCAACGATCATAGCGAGTGCCTCCTGTGTATCGGGACAATCTCATAGATCGGCATTTCTGCCAAGGCCGCAATTCTGTTGTCAGCCCAGCTTCAGCGCCGTGATCAGCGGCATAAACCGGGGATCGTTGCGCAGCGGATCGAACAGCGGGTCGACCTTGAGCTGAAGCAGGCCTGAGTCCCCGAGAAGGCGTGCTTGTTCAAGAGTCGCAAATGCCGCATCCTTGTCCTTCCATTGCGCAAGCACCTGCGCCTGTTGATATAGCGCGCTGTCGCCAAGCTCGCTTTTCATTTGCGCCATTGCCGACAGCGCGGCAGTGCCGTTCCCGAGCCGCCGCTCAACGATCGCAAGACCAGGCAGGCGTAACAGCGGTGCCTTTTCCAGCAGAAATTCAGCACGTGCCTCGGCGTTGCGGCCAAGCATCAGCAGCCCATAACCGATATGTCCGTGGGCATTGCGCAGTTCAGGATCAAGTTTGAGTGCTTGTTTCGAAAGCGGAAACGCATCTGTGTAGTTGCGTGCAAGATATTGCACCAGACCACCCGCCCGAAACGCGCGTGGGTTCAGTCTGTCGAGATCCATTGCCCGCGACGCGGCCTCGATTGCCTGTTTCGATTTTCCCGACCGCGCGCAAAAGGAGGCATAAAGAATCTGAATGTCCGCATCCCCGCTGCCGAGGGCGGCGGCGCGTTCAAATGGCCCGGTCGCGCTGGCGATATCGAGCTTACCGGTCGAATAGGCCTGCCCAAGCGCGAGCTGCGCCGCGGCTAAATCGGGTGCCAGCGCAACGGCTTTTTTAGCGGTGGCCAGACTATCGTCATAAAGCCTGCGGAGATCACCCGCCTTTGCATATTGATTGGCAATCGCCGCGACGGAACGTGACCGTGCCGCATATGCCGCCGCGTATTTCGCGTCGGCTGCAATTGCTACATCGAATTGTGCCAACGCCGCGCGGTCTGCGGCTTCGCCACCATCCGAATTGAACAAGGCTCGCCCTTTCAGAAAAGCGTCATAAGCGACAACATTGGCTGTCCCACCGACCGTCAATTTGGTCGTGGCGACGCGCACCGCCAAGGCGTCAGCGACGACCCCGGCGATTTCGCTTTGCACAGCAAAGACATCTGTTAGTTGGCGGTCGAAACTCTGAGACCATTTGCTGAACCCGGTTTTGGTATCGACGAGTTCAGCGGCGATGCGGACAACATTGCCGGCTCGCCGGACGCTGCCTTCAAGGAGGAAGGCGACGCCAAGTTTGCTGCCGATCACCTTGGCGTCGGCGGCGCGGTCCCGGAACGTGTTTGCCGATGTCGGCGCGGCGACTTTCAGTTGCGGATTGCGCGCGAGGGCGGAACGGATTTCTTCGGACAAGCCGTCCGAGAAATAGATCTGGTCCTTGTCGCCGCTCATATTGGCGAAGGGGAGGACAGCGACACTGTTCGCGACAAGCGCGGTGCCAAAGGGTTTGAAGACAACCAGCCCACCCGTCATCACAGCGACAGCGCCACCGCCTGCTATCAATGCGGCCCGCCGGGAAATTCCGCGCGTCGCCGCTTTGCCAACGACGGGCGCTCCCGTACCAATTCCCCAAATCCCCGCCACCACACTTGCCATTTCGGGTGCATCGGCGCGGCCATGCCAAGTCGACAAATCAACGCTGTGATACTGGCGAAACCCGAGTGGTGCCGCAGTACCATCGAGTGAAACAGGCACAAGCCGTTTGTGGTCGCGCGCATGTGCTGCCTCATCGCGCACCCAGTCGGACTCCACTGACGTCGCCGACCACACCACAATCACCGCATCGGCTGCGTCAAGTTTCGCCTCGATCATTTTGGCAAAGCCCGCGCCGCCCTCGATCAGCGCATCCCACCAGACGTCGAACCCGCGTGCTGTCAGCGCTGCGGCCAGTGGCGCAACGCGCGGGCGATCCGCACGCGCATAGCTGATGAAAATCATTGCCCCAGGCTGCGCCGCTGTATCTGCATCGTTAAAAATCGGCTTGGCCCCAATCCGACAATGCTTGACTGTAGCCGATCCCCCGGCACAACGGAATGCCCGATAGCACAAGGCCGACATGAATGTGGAATCAGACTTTCGTTCTTGCCGCTCAACGCAGAGGGCATGTTGCTGGTGTGGAACAGACCCCTTGACGACGCCCCAAACTCCCCGCCACCCTCGCACGCACACGTAAGGGACGCTTTTTACACCCATGCAACTCGTCATTGTTGAATCACCGGCCAAAGCCAAAACCATTGAAGGCTATCTGGGCAAGGACTTCCGCGTCCTCGCGTCCTACGGCCACGTCCGCGATCTGCCGCCCAAAGACGGTTCGGTGAACCCTGACGATGGCTTTGCGATGGAGTGGGAAAACTACGCGGACAAAGCCAAGCAGCTCAAGGCGATTACCGACCTTGCCAAGACCGCTGATCGCCTGATCCTTGCGACCGACCCTGACCGCGAGGGCGAAGCAATATCGTGGCATGTCCGCGAAGTGCTCGCGAAGAAGAAAGTGCTGCCCAAGGAAGTCGAGCGCGTGACCTTCAACGCGATCACCAAAGCGGCGGTGCTGGAAGCGATGGCAGCGCCGCGTGCGCTCGATGATGACCTCATCGATGCCTATCGTGCGCGACGGGCGCTGGATTATCTTGTCGGGTTTACCCTGTCTCCCGTGTTGTGGCGCAAGTTGCCGGGCGCAAAGTCAGCGGGGCGGGTTCAGTCGGTCACGCTGCGGATGATCGTTGATCGCGAGCGCGAGATCGAAGCGTTCCGGGCCCAGGAATATTGGTCGGTTGTTGCTGATCTGGAGCATGACGGGACGGCGTTCCTCGGGCGGCTGGTCCGCTGGAAAGGCGACAAGATTGACCGGCTGACCATTGGCAACGAGGGCGACGCGATGGCTGCCAAGGCCGCTGTCGAAAGCGGTCGTTTCACGGTTCAGGATGTCGAAACCAAGCCGCTGACGCGAAACCCGCCGCCACCGTTTACGACCTCGACCCTGCAACAGGAAGCGGCGCGCAAACTCGGCTTTTCGGCGAGCCATACGATGCGGCTCGCGCAGGGGCTCTACGAGGATGGCGCGATTACTTACATGCGGACGGATGGCGTGCAGATGGACCACAGCGCGATTTCGGCGGCGCGCGGGGCCATCGCCAAGCGCTATGATGCGTCCTATGTCCCGGACAAACCGCGCGTTTACACGACCAAAGCCAAGAACGCGCAGGAAGCGCACGAAGCGATCCGCCCGACCGACTTCAGCAAGGAGCGCGCTGGTTCGGGTGATCATACCAAGCTCTATGAGCTGATCTTCAAACGCGCTACAGCCAGCCAGATGGCGTCGGCGCGGCTGGAGCGGACCAGCATCGAAATGGCTGACGGCACCGGGCAAACGGTGCTGCGCGCGACGGGGCAGGTCGTCCTGTTCCCCGGTTATCTTGCGCTTTATGAAGAAGGCCGCGACGACAGCGATGACGAAGACGCACGCCGTTTGCCGCGTCTTTCAACCGGTGATGCACCCGCCAAAAAAGCGGTGAATGCCGAACAGCATTTCACGCAGCCGCCGCCGCGCTATTCCGAAGCCAGTCTTGTAAAGAAAATGGAAGAACTCGGCATTGGGCGGCCATCGACTTATGCGTCGATCCTCCAGACGCTGAAGGATCGCAGCTACGTCGATACTGACAAGAACCGCTTTTCGCCGAGCGAAAGCGGGCGGTTGGTTACGGCATTTCTCGAACGCTATTTCGAACGCTATGTCAGCTATGACTATACGGCGGGACTCGAGGAAAGCCTTGACGACGTATCGGGCGGCCGCGCCGGGTGGCAATCAGTGCTCGAAGCCTTTTGGCGGGATTTCAAGCCAAAGACGGCCGAAGTCATGGAAGCCAAACCGTCCGAGGTTACGGCGGAACTCGACCTGTTCCTGTCGCCATTCCTGTTTCCCGAGAAGGAAGACGGTAGCGACCCGCGCATATGTCCCAAATGTGGCAATGGGCGACTGGCACTGCGTGGCGGTAAGTTCGGGGCGTTCGTCGCTTGCTCAAACTATCCCGAATGCAAGTTCACGCGGCAATTCGGTCAGGGTGGCGATGCCCCCGCGACGGGCGGCGAAGACGAAACGCTCGGTACTGATCCGGTGAGCGGCCTGCCCATCGAAAAGAAGAGCGGCCGTTTTGGTCCCTATGTTCAGATCGGCGAAGGCAAGGAAGCCAAACGCGCCTCAATCCCCAAGGACATTGGTGAGATGGACTTTGACTGGGCCGTCAAACTTCTGTCACTCCCACGCACCATCGGCATGCATCCCGAAAGCGGCAACCCGATCACGGCGAGCATTGGGCGCTATGGCCCCTATCTCGCGCATGACGGCAAATATGCGCGGCTGACGTCGACCGCCGATGTGTTCGAGACGGGGATGAATACTGCGGTCGTCAAACTTGCCGAAGCAGCCGCCAACGGCGGGCGTCCGGCGCGCGGTGCTCAGGCGCCGCTGAAGGTGCTCGGCAATCATCCGCGCACCGAGCTTGAGATTAAGCTGATGGCGGGACGATTTGGTCCTTATGTGACGGATGGGACGACCAACGCCACAGTGCCCAAGTCGGTTGAACCTGAGGCTCTGACGCTCGAAGAGGCTGCCCAGCTGATCGACACGCGCGCGGCGGCGGCACCGGTCAAGAAAGGGCGCAAGGCACCCGCAAAAAAGAAGGCTGCCCCCAAGAAGAAAGTCGCGGCGAAGAAGTCTTAAGACGCTCTTCCCGCAGTCCTGAGCCTGTCGAAGGACGGTTCACGCTCACCGTGCTTCGACAGGCTCAGCACTTCGGTGGTCTAACCCTCCAGAATCGAAACCTGTTCCCCATAATGAATACCGGCCAGTCGGCACGCTGTCGTCAGCCGCGCAATGATCTGGGCGCGCGAGACATTGGTGTCGACGAACCAGCTGGGCGCAATCTCGTGCGCGTGGTCGGATGCCAGATGCGGCGACGTTACGAACAGCGCTTCGGCCGATGGCGCGATCCAGCGCCGCCGTTCGGTCCCTTCGAAAGCAAGCAATTGAAATAACGATGCTTTATGTCGAACAAGCGCGGTCAATATGGTGAGATAGGCGTCTTTCAGGTTCATCACCGGCTCGGCTTTGCCCAGAACGATGATCCGGCAATTCCCGCGCCGCCGCCTGGCGCCACGGATGTTGTCCATCGAGCGACCCGTCACCGGCCGCCGCTTCGACGTGCGCTCCGAAAGCGCGCGGCGGATGATCGCATCATGGCTTTCGCTGAACGAAAGCCGCTGCGCCTCAATCGCCTTGTAAGTCGCAAGGCTGATCGACACTGCTTGCAGTCCACTCATTGGCTGGCCCCACTAACCAGTCGCCGAATTACCGCCATTTTGCTTATAAGCCGTTAACGGCAAATTTACCCTGAACAGGTTCGGCAGCCGGGGTCTTTGGGCATACGGATTGATCGCATTGAGGGCGCGAGGCCGTCGATGATGTGGAGCTTGCCCGCTTGGCTCTCGCCGAACGGGTGGATGCAACGGATGGCCTCAAGCGCGGCATAGCTGCCCATGACGCCGGTCATGGCACCGAGCACACCAACCTCGGCGCAGCTGTCACAATCGTCGCTGTCATGCGCGTCACCGACGTAACAGCGGTAGCAGGGCTGGTCGGCTTCCCACCCGCACCAGGTGCCGAGCTGGCCGTGGAACTGGCCGATGGCAGCGGAAACGAGCGGGATGCGCAGGGCATGGGCAGTGTCGGCAACCGTCAGGCGCGTGGCGAAATTGTCCGACCCGTCGACGATGACGTCTGCGCCGGTCAGCAGCGCGACAGCATTGTCGGCATTAATGCGTTGTTCGTGCACTATGACCGTTACGTCGGGATTGATCGCGGTCACTCGTTCGCCCGCGCGTTTGGCTTTGCTTTCGCCGATGTCGGTGGTTTCGAAGATCACTTGCCGTTGCAGGTTCGACAGGCTGACCGTGTCATCGTCGATGATCACCAAGCACCCGATGCCTGCCGCCGCGAGATAGTGCAGCACCGGCGCACCGATCCCGCCCGCGCCGATGACGGCAACCGTCGTGGCACGGATCGCTGCCTGACCCGCACCGCCGATTTCGCGCAGGACAAGGTGGCGGGCATAACGGTCGAGCTGGTCGTCCGACAGCGCTGTCATGACCCTGTCGAGCCAAAACCCCCGCCGCCGCGCGTGGTGTCATCGAGGCTTGACACTTCCAACAGAGTGGCGCGCTGGACAGGGGCAGGGACGAGTTGCGCGATCCGGTCGCCGCGTTTGATCTCAAACGGTTCGCTGCCCAGATTGGCGAGGATCACTTTGACTTCGCCACGATAGTCGCTGTCGATTGTGCCGGGTGTGTTGAGGCACGTGATGCCGTTCTTGAGCGCAAGGCCCGAGCGCGGGCGGACCTGAACCTCATAGCCTTCCGGAATGGCCATGGCGAACCCCGTGGCAACCGCATGGCGCGCGCCGGGGGCGAGGGTCAAGGCTTCGGCGGCAACGACATCCATGCCCGCTGCGCCGGTGGTGGCATAGGCGGGGAGGGGGAGGTCTGTGCCGTGAGGGAGGAGGAGGATGGAGATGGAGATGGGGGGCATGATGAGGCCTTAGCGGTAGAAATCTGTGGCGTTAAGGGTCAGAATAGCGGGATGATAAACCTGAAATCCGTCATTGACGGAATAAAAGCCTTGATCGTCGAAGACATCGACGCCAGTTTAACATATGCGGCTCTCGAAGCACGGCTCGCGCTTGAAAAGGTCTGCTATGACCGACTTCGCCAAGCGCATGATTACATTGCTCACGCTGAGCTTCGTCGATGGCAGCCCGCTGCCGTCGTAAATCGACTTATTGCAGACGTAGATCAACATGCCGCCGAGACACTGAAGCTGTTGGTCTCAAAAAACCCCGCTATGTTCGGCATTGAACCGGCGGATGATGAGTTTGTCGAGATCGGGACTCAAATCGGTTTCGATGCAAAAAAGTTGGGAGAACTGTGGAACGCTCTGTCCGGGCTGGCGCTTCACGTAAAGCTCCCGAAAGACAAGAATGATAGCATTCCTGCTTATGGTGACCGTGAAAAGATTAAGTCAAAAGTGAACGAAGCGCTGTTTGAACTTGAGCGTTTAGCGGCTGGTACCATAACTTTTTCGGGCTTTGGCGAAACGGTATCGTTCGACTGCACCGTTTGCGGCGAAAAAATCAAAAGGCGTGCAGCGCTGCTTCGTGAAGGGCAACGCGTGTTTTGCATTAATCCGGATTGTGACGCTTCCTTCTTAGCTCGCATCTCAGGCAGTGAGATCGAATTTGAGGGGGAAACATGCAACTTTAACTGCCAAGCCTGTGGGGCTGAAAAAGTCCTTCCTTGGCGCTTTTTTCGGGAAAAATTAAAATTTGGCGACCGAGCGGTGTTCGATTGCCGGGGGTGCAATCACAGGAACTATATCGAGTGGCGGCTTTACCAAGTTGCTCCACTTGCAGACCAGAACGAAAAACCTAGCGATTAGGAGGAGAGTTCTGTTGTAACCCGACCCGCCAACCGCTCCGCCACATCCTCCTTACCCATCTGTGCCCAACTATCCACGCCGTCCGCCGTCACGACATGCACCGTGTTCGCCGCGCCGCCCATCACGCCTTTGCCAATGGGCCCAGATACGTCATTGGCGATGATCCAGTCGCAGCCTTTTCTTGCCAGTTTCGCCTTGGCGTTTTCGATCACATTTTCGGTTTCGGCGGCGAAGCCGATCAGGAGTTTGGGGCGCTGTGGGCTGCGCGCCAGCGTCGCCAGTATGTCGGGGTTTTCGACCAGCGTGAGCGTCGGCATCACGCCGCTGCCGTCTTTCTTAATTTTTTGTGCCGCGCTTTCGACGCGCCAGTCGGCGACGGCAGCGACCATGATCGCGGCGTCGGCGGGGAGGGCGGCTTCGACGGCGGCGGCCATGTCGCGCGCGGTCTGGACGTCGATCCGCGTCACGCCCGGCGGGGTGTCGAGCGTCACAGGTCCGGCGATCAGCGTGACCTTTGCGCCCTTGGCGGCGAGTGCCGAAGCAATCGCGAAACCCTGTTTTCCCGACGAGCGGTTGGCGATGTAGCGGACGGGATCGATCGGCTCATGTGTGGGGCCGGCGGTAACGATGATGTGGGGGATGGCGAAACTCATAACCTAACCCCGCATGGCTGAGCTTGTCGAAGCCCTGTACTGTTCTTTGACCAGCGCACAAGGAAGGACAGCCCTTCGACAAGCTCAGGGATACGGTTAGTTTTCAAGAATCGACAGCGCCGCCGCAAATATTGCATCGACGTGTGGCAGGCGGCCGGGGCCATATTCGCCGCAGGCCATCGTTCCTTCGTTGGGCTCCATCACGGTCACGCCGTCTTCGCGAAGCTGCGCGACGTTGCGGCGGGTGGTGGCGTGCTGCCACATGCGCACGTTCATCGCGGGGGCGACGAGCACGGGCTTGTCGGTCGCGAGCAGCAAGGTGGTCGCGAGATCATCGGCGTGGCCATGCGTCATTTTCGCCATCAGGTCGGCAGTGGCAGGGGCCACGACGACAAGGTCGGCTTCGCGGCTAAGCGCAATATGCCCGATCTTCGATTCGCGCTCCAAGTCCCAGAGCGTTTCGCACACCGGTTGTTCGCTGAGCGCGGCGAGCGTCATCGGCGTCACGAACTTTGCGCCCGCCTCGGTCAGGACGCAGCGGACAGGCATGTCGGCGCGGCGGAACAGACGGATCAGCTCGCAAGTCTTATAGGCCGCAATGCCGCCGCTGATGATCAAGAGGATGCGTTTGCCCTGCATAGCGCTCACGATAAGGCCCAGAATGCCCCGGCGCCAGCCACCCCAGCAAGGATCGCGGTAAGCATGTAGCGCCAGGATCCGTTGTTGCCCGATCCCATGAGCGTGATTTCGGCGAGCGGCGGGGCGGGGGGCGCGACGCCCTTTGCCGGGAAAGCGTCTTCGATCCGTTTGACGAGGTCGGGCAGGCGCGACAACGTGCGCAGGTTTTCGACGATACTGTCGGCAACCTGTGCTTCGGGGCCAAGCTCGCCGCGCAGCCAGTCGCGGACATAAGGCGCGGCGGTTTCCCACATGTTGATCTCTGGATCGAGCGCGCTGGCGACGCCTTCGACCATGACCATCGTTTTCTGGAGAAGCAGCAGATGCGGCTGTGTCACCATGTCGAAATCGCGGGTGATGGCGAACAGGCTGTCGAGCATGTTGCCGACCGACATGTCCTTGACCGGCAGGCCGCGCATCGGCTCACCCACGCTGCGCAGGGCGGTGGCAAATTCGCCGACATTATGATGCGCGGGGACATATTGCGCTTCGAAATGGATTTCGGCGACGCGGCGGTAATTGCCGGTGATCAGGCCGAAGAGGATTTCGGCGAGCCAGCGCCGCGCCTTGCGGTCGATGCGCCCCATGATGCCGAAATCGATGGCGATCAGCTCGTCACCACCCGACGAATTGCGGCGCGCCATCAGGTTGCCCTGGTGCATGTCGGCGTGGAAGAAACCTTCCGAAATCGCCTGACGCAGGAAGCCGCGGACGAGGACGCGAGCGAGTGCGGGGCGGTCGATGCCCGCTGCATCGAGCGCTGCGATGTTCGAGAGCTTGATCCCGTCGATCCATTCGAGCGTCAGCACCGTGCGTGAGGTGCGCCGCCAGTCGATCGTCGGGATGATAAAACCGGGTTCGGCCGTCATCGCGGCGGCGAGTTCGGAGGCCGAGGCGGCTTCACGGCGCAGGTCAAGCTCGCGCATTGTCCATTGGCGGAACGTTGCGATCGTCAGGCGCGGGCGCAGGCGGGCGAACTCGCCGCCCATCGCCTCGACATGCGCGGCGGCCCATTCATAGGTCTCAAGCGCTTCGGCGAATTCTTTCTCGACGCCGGGGCGGATGACCTTGATCGCGACGGTGGTGCCCTCGGTCGTGACCGCACGGTGGACTTGCGCGATAGACGCTGCGCCGACGGGCTGCTCCTCGATGCTGGTGAAGAAATCTTCGACCGGGCAGGTCAGGCCGCGCTCAATTGCGGCCTTGATCATTGGAAAGGGGAGCGCGGGCAAGCGGTCTTGCAGGCGCAGCAGGTCGCTCGCCGCAAATTCACCAACCAGATCGGGCCGGGTGGCGAGCGCCTGGCCGAGCTTGATCGCGGCGGGACCGATAGCCTGGAATGCGTCGGCATAGGCAGGCTGCTTGGGGACACGCGCGCCAAAGCGGGCAATGCGGATCAGGCGTTTGACCGGCACGGGCGTCAGCGGGTCGCACTCGATCCCGGTCAGTGCGCCATGCCGCGCCAACGTCCGCGCCCATTTCATCAGGCGCCAGATATGCGTCACGGGACGGGTCATGTAAAAACCGCTTGGGCTGAGCTTGTCGAAGCCTTGTCTTTCTTTTTGATGAGAGGCGCAAAGAAGGGCAGCCCTTCGACAGGCTCAGGGTGAACGGATTTCTTTTTCAAATCTTCCACCCCGAATGAATCGCTACCAGTCCGCCGAGCATCGGCTCGACCATGGTCTGCACGAACCCGGCATCGGCGATCATGCCCTCGAACGTCGGCATATCGGGAAAACGGCGGATCGACTCGATGAGGTAACGATACGAGTCTTCATCGCCCGCAATCATCTGGCCGATCTTGGGCACGACCCTGTGCGAATAGGCGTCATAAATGTCGCCGAATCCCGGCCAGACGGTTGTCGAAAATTCGAGGCAGAAAAACCGGCCGCCGCGTTTCAGCACGCGGTGCGCCTCGCGAAGTGCCTTGGGGATGTCTGTCACATTCCGGATGCCAAAGGCGATGGTGTAGGCGTCGAAACTCTTGTCGGGAAACTGCAGCGTCTCGGCGTTGGCTTCGGTCCACACCAGCCCGTCGATGCCGCGATCGGCTGCGCGGTCGATCCCAACCGCCAGCATGTCGGGGTTGATGTCGGCCACGGTAATCGCAGCGCCTGATGGTGCCATCCGGAACGCGATGTCGCCGGTCCCGCCCGCCATATCGAGGATATATTCACCGGCACGCGGTTTAACACGTTTGACAAATCGGTCTTTCCACAGCCGGTGCATGCCCGCCGACATGGCGTCGTTCATCCGGTCATAATTTTGCGCGACGCTGGTGAAGACGTCACCAACGCGGGCGGTCTTTTCGGATTCGGCGATTTGCTCGTAACCAAAGGATACAGTTTTGGGTGCGCTGCTCACAAAAACTCCGTTCGTCCTGAGGCTGTCGAAGGACTGTCCTCCCCCTTTAGCAATGGCGCGGAAGAAGGACAGCCTACTTCGACAAGCTCAGGGATACGGTTTGTGTTATGAGATTTGCTTTTCTATGGCGTCGATGTGCCTGAACTTCCCGAAGTCGAAACAACGGTGCGCGGGCTGGAGCCTGCGCTGCTTGGCGCGCGCCTGATGCGCGTCGATGTACGCCGCCCCGATCTGCGCCGCGCGATCCCGGTTGACCTGCGCCAGCGGATGACGGGCGCGCGCGTGACCGGCCTGTCGCGCCGTGCGAAATACGGGATTGTCGAAACGGATCGCGGCGACAGCATGATCTTTCACCTCGGCATGTCGGGGCGCTGGCGGGTCGATGCCGGCGAGATCGGGACGCATGATCATCTGGTGCTCGAAACCGATACGGGGCGGGTGCTGGCGCTGTGCGATCCGCGGCGGTTCGGGTCGCTCGATCTCGTCGATACGGCGGCGCGTGATCAGTGGCCTCCCTTTGCCGCGCTCGGGCCCGAGCCGTTGGGACCGGATTTCGATGCGACGCATCTGAAGGCATTGTTCGCGGGCCGAGCAGCACCGATCAAGGCGTTGCTGCTTGATCAGCGTGTCGTCGCGGGGCTGGGCAATATTTATGTCTGCGAAGCGCTCAATATGGCGGGGATTGCGCCGATACTAGCGGCGGGACGGGTGTCGCGACCCCGCCTCGAAAAGCTGGTATCGGCGGTGCGCGACGTGCTGTCGGCGGCGATCCTGGCGGGCGGATCGTCGTTGCGCGATTATGTGCGCCCCGACGGGCAACTGGGCTATTTCGCGAAAGACTGGCGCGTCTATGGCCGCGAGGGGGAACTCTGCCCTTGCGGCGGCACTGTCGAGCGCCGCGTCGATGGTGGACGGTCGACCTTCTGGTGCCGCACCTGTCAGCGTTGACCTTTTCAAACACCCCCGCTATGCGCGCTGTCCGAGACGGTGCGTGCGAATCGCGCCGCTTTTTGTTTTTTCAGCTAGTCGAGGTTTTTTCATGGCGAACACGCCGCAAGCAAAGAAGCGTATCCGCCGGAACGACCGGCGCGCCGAAGTCAATGGTAACCGTGTAGGCCGCATCCGCACCTTCGTGAAGAAGGTTGAACTAGCGTTGGCGACAGGCGATCAGAAGGCAGCCGCTGAAGCGCTGCATGCCGCGCAGCCCGAAATGGCGCGTGGCGTTGCCAAGGGCGTGATGCACAAAAACACGGTTGCGCGGAAATTTGCGCGCTTGACCAAGCGCGTTGCTGCGCTCGGCTAAATCCACTGCCGATTGGTAGGAAAAAGGGCCTGCTGACAAAACTGTCAGTGGACCCTTTTTCGTTACGAGATCGTGACAGAAAAAAGTCTAGCTTTTCCCGCGATTCGCCATCAATTGCGCCGATGAAAGTATAGAAAACGGCGTAAAACTGTCATAAAATCGATTCATCCGCAGTTTTGCGCCGCTCACCGATGTCAACGGTGATTATTTCATTTTTTTTGCATGTGATGTGCTTGCACGACCCCGATGATCAGCCCAAAAACCATGACAGGCACGCAAGCGAATCGCTTCTGCGGATTAGCCCGATGGCTGCGACAGAGACGCGTTAAACACGATTGTGTTTGGCGCGAGCAGAGATTTCGGGTGTGATCTCAAAGGTTTCGTAAAGTGTGTTGTTGCGACGGGGGAGGTTGCGTGAATCGAGAGTCGGCCATCGACAGTGATCTAGAAGCTCGCCTTTCGGCGGCATGGGTGACCGTGCGTGACGGCCTTCGTCGCGATGTCGGTGCGCGAAGTTTTGATCGATGGTTGGGCCGGATCACGCTTGGCGATTATTGCAGCACAGATCGGTCGCTGACGCTTGTTTTGCCGTCTGCGTTTATGGCCAACTGGGTGGCAAGCAACTATGCTGAGCGGTTGGCATTGGCGTGGCGCACGGCGCTATCCGATGTCCGAGTGGTAAAAATCGCTGCCGATGCAACGGCGGGCGAACGCATTGAACCAATTACAGCGCCTGCTGTGCCCAAAGACGAAACGCCCGCTGCGCCGCGCTTCCGTTTTGATCCGAAATTTACGTTCGACACGTTCGTTGTCGGCCAGTCGAACCGCATTGCCTGCAACGCTGCTCGCGCGATTGCCGAGGGCGGACCGATGCGGTTCAACCCGCTGTTCGTTTACGGGCCGACGGGGCAGGGCAAGACGCATCTGCTTCATGCCATTGGTCACGGTTACACTGCGCGCAAGCCGCAAGCCCGCGCGCTGGCGATGTCCGCCGAACGGTTCATGATCGATTTCGTGAACGCGATGCGCGCCAAGGACACAATGGCGTTCAAGGAGCGGCTCCGTTCGGTCGACATCCTGCTGATCGACGATTTCCAGTTCATTGCGGGCAAGGAAACGACGCAGGAAGAGTTCCTCTACACCATTGACGAGTTGATGCGTGGTGGCCGTCGTCTCATCATCAGTGCAGATCGCAGTCCGCAGGAACTCGACGGTGTGGAGGGGCGTATTCTTTCGCGGCTGACGCAGGGGTTGGTGGTTGACATTCAGCCCGCCGACTATGCGCTGCGCCGCGCGATCGTGGATGCCAAGGTCGCGGCGATGCCGGGCGTGGTCATTCCGGATGTCGTGCTCGATATGCTTGCCAGCCGCATTGCGTCGAACGTGCGCGAGCTTGAGGGCGGATTGAACCGGCTGGTCGCCTATGCGTCGTTGAACGCGCGGCCGATTGACGAGGATTTCGCCGAAGAAGTTCTTGCCGACATGTTCCGCGCCAGCCGTCGGCGGGTGACGATCGACGAGATCCAGAAGCGCGTCTCGGATCACTTCAAGATTCGTCAGGCCGAAATGGTCAGTGCGCGGCGCGCTCGCGCCGTCGCGCGTCCGCGCCAGATTGCGATGTATCTTGCCAAGCAGCTTACCCCGCGCTCGCTCCCCGAAATCGGGCGGCGCTTCGGCGGGCGCGACCACACGACGGTGATCCACGCCGTCAAGCAGATCGAAAAACTGCGCGCGGCGGATAGCGAGATTGATGCAGACGTCCGTGCGCTGATGCGGGCCTTGGAAGGGTAGTAAAGCTGCCGCAGTCCTGAGCCTGTCGAAGGACGGTTCGCCTTAACCGGTCCTTCGACAGGCTCAGGACTGTGGTGCCAGCGATCAGCTGCGGCGCTTACCCGGCGGTGCCACGGTAATCTTTACCGTCTCGCCGGAATTGCCCGGGAATCCTGTGAACATCGCTTCGATCAGGTTCGGGACCAGCGTCGTCAGATCATCGTCCATCGACATCGCCTTGGCAGTCCCTTCGAAGACGCGCTCGTTCGATCCGCGCCGCGCGATCTTCATATCGAGTTGCGATGAATAGACGGTGTAGCTTTCGACTTCATTGAAATTGTCGAACAGGAATGGATCGTAAAAGCCATACATGAAAGCGCGGCGGCCAAAGCCGTAATAGGGGCGACCAAAACCATGGCCGTAACCGCCATAGCCAAAGCCGCTATAGCCACCATATCCGCCATAACCGAAGCCCGAACCGGGAACGCTGCGCACTTTTTCGCGGCCGCGATCAACACCATAATCGAGCGTGACCACCAGATTGGCGGCGGCCGGATCGCTCGCCCGCGTGTAGCCGACGTTGTTCAGTCGTTGCGCTACGAGATTCGCATAGTTCTGGAACTCCAGCCCCCCGTCGAGCCGCGGATTGTCCGCGCGGATGGCATAGGTCTGGCCTTGTGCTGCAGGCATTGCCTGAAAGCGCGAGACATTGGCCTGAAACGGTGTCGCACAAGCGCTCAGAGCAAGGACGGCAACCGGGGCAAGGAACTTTAACTTCGACAACATGGCAAACATCCTTGAACGCGACTCCGAAAGAGAATGCGCCAGTTTTGCGAGTCTGTCACTGAACAACGCTTGAACAGCACGGCTCGGCGTTATTTCGCCAAGCCCATCGCGGCATAGGCCTTGGCCAGTGTTGGCGCAGCAAGTGCCGACGCCCGATCAGCGCCTTTTGCAAGGATGGCGTCTATCTCGGCCGTATCCCGCAAGCTCTCGAACCGGGTGCGGATCGGTTCGAGTGTCGCGACCAGCAGGTCCGCAAGCGCCGCCTTGAAGGGGCCGAATTGCGACCCGCCATATTGGCCAAGCACCGAATCGACACTGCGATCTTCAAGCGCTGCCATGATGCCCACCAGATTGCATGCTTCGGGGCGGCCTTCGAGACCATCGGTTTCGCTCGGGAGCGGCTCGGCATCGGTCTTTGCCTTACGGATTTTCTGCGCGATCGTGTCGGCATCATCGGTCAGGTTGATGCGGCTCATGTCGCTCGGGTCCGACTTCGACATTTTCACGCTGCCATCGCGCAACGACATGATCCGCGCCGCAGCAGGCGGGATGATCGGCTCGGGCAGGGTGAACAGCTCGGTATTGTAGTCGGTGTTGAACTTGGTCGCGATGTCGCGGGCGAGTTCGAGATGCTGTTTCTGGTCTTCACCGACCGGCACATGCGTGGCCTGATAGATCAGCACATCGGCGGCTTGCAGCACAGGGTAGGCGAACAAGCCGATGCTCATGCCCTCGCGGTTCTTGCCCGCCTTGTCCTTGAACTGCGTCATCCGATTGAGCCAGCCGATCCGCGCGGTGCAGAACAGCAACCAGGCAAGCTCGGCGTGCGCGGGAACACGTGCCTGATTGAAGAGGATCGACTTGTCGGGATCGACGCCGCTGGCGATCAGTGCTGCCGCCATTTCGCGCGTGTTGGCCGCAAGCGTTGCAGGGTCATTATACACGGTTATCGCATGGAGGTCGGCGAGGAAATAGAGGCACTGACCCTCCACTTCATCCTGCATCCGCACCCAGTTGCGGATCGCACCCAGATAATTGCCGAGGTGGAGATTGCCGGTGGGCTGGATACCGGAGACGACGCGCCCCGAAATTTGCATGGTCATTTCTTTCGACTGAATTGCTGGCGAAGCTCGCCAAGGTTGATCGCGCCGAGCGCGAACGCTGCGATGCCGTAGACCGCACCGCCGACACCGCACAGCACAACGAGTGCCACGATACGCTCGCTGGCGCCCTTTGCCATGTGCGGGTCGAGCATCGGGTTGAGCAGCCACAGGGCAATGCCCATTGTCAACGCGGCTGCAACGATGCGGATCGCCTTGCCCCTGAACCGTGCATCGACGCGCAGGTGATCACGCTTGTGGAGGATCCAGTAAAGCAGGATTACGTTGACCCACGCGGCAAATGCAGTCGACAGTGCGATGCCTACAAAGCCTGCATTTAGATACAGCACCGACAGCAGATTGCCGCCGAGGTTGAACAGCATCGACACAATAGCGATGCGCACTGGCGTCTTCGTGTCCTGCCGCGCATAGAAACCGGGCGTCAGCACTTTGATGAGCACATAGGCCGGGACGCCAAGCGAAAATGCGGCCAGCGCGCCCGCCGTGCCGATGGTATCAGCAGACGTGAAGGCGCCATGCTCGAACACACCCCGGATCAGCGGGGTTGCAGAGACGACCAATGCGACCGCGGCGGGGAGCGCGAGCAGCAAGGCCAGCTCCATCGCGCGGTTTTGCGTATGCGCGGCGGCGACGCTGTTGCCACCACTGATCTGGCGCGAGAGGCTCGGCAGGATTGCGGTGCCGATGCCGATCCCGATCAGGCCGAGCGGCAGTTGATTCAGACGGTCTGCATAATAGAGATAACTGACCGCGCCCTGCTCAAGATAGCGTGCGGCAAGCGAGGTCGAGACCAGCAGATTGAACTGGATCGCCCCCTGACCGATTGCCGCAGGACCGATCAGCCAGAGCATCTTCTTCACATCGGGCGAGAGCCTGGGCAGCGTGAGTTTCAGGATGACACCCGCGCGACGGCATGACCAGATCAGCCAGAGCAATTGCAAAAACCCCGCAACTGTGACGGCAATTGCTTGCGTTTCAGCGGTTTGCGCCGGTGTGCTCCCACGAAAAAATAGTATCGCCACGATCATTGCGATGTTGAGCAGCACCGGGGCGGCGGCGTTTACCCAGAAACGATTCAGCGAATTGAGGATGCCTCCCATCAGCGACACAACCGAGATGAGCGCGAGATAGGGGAACGTGATTCGCGTTAAGTGCGTGGCCAAGGCAAACTTGTCGGGCCCGCCATCTGGAAAACCGCCCGTAAGCGCGTAAACAATCGGACTGGCCACAAGCATCATGATGATGGTGAAAAGTACCAGAAACGGCAACAGGACCGACAATACCTGCCCGGCAAATTCGTTTGCAGCGGTAAGGCCCGCATCAGCTTTTTCCTGTTCCGCCTCGGTCATTCGCCGGTTGAACATGGGTACGAAAACGGCGGCAAAGGCTCCCTCGGCAAACAGCGCGCGGAAAAGATTGGGCAAGCGCCACGCGATCAGGAAGGCATCCGATGCCATCCCTGCGCCGACGTAGCGCGCCATCAGCATGTCGCGAACCATGCCGAGCACACGGCTGACGAGCGTGAGCCCGCCGATCGAAGCCGTGGCGCGGACGAGGTTCATTGCTCGGTCATCGCTAAACACCGCCTACCCTGAGCCTGTCGAAGGGCTGTCCTTACTTGAAGCGGCGTCTCAGAAGAAGGGCAGGGCTTCGACAAGCTCAGCCTAATCGGTTTTCGGTACAGTGCTTTGCCAATCAGGCCTGCCCGACCGGGTTGCCCAGTTGCTCGGCTTGCGCAGCCTGCGCCAGATAAAGCTGACCGAAATCAATCGGCTCGAGCATCAGCGGCGGGAATCCGCCATCGCGCACGACATCGGCAAGCGTGCGGCGCGCGAAGGGGAACAATATGCGCGGCGCTTCGGCAAGCAGGAAGGGCTGAAGCTGGTCTTCGGGAATGTTGCGAAGGGCAAACAGGCCCGCATAAGAAAGCTCGACCTGAAACGCAGTCTTGTCCGCCGCCGTCGCTTTCACGTCGATTTTCAGGATGACTTCGTACATGTCGTCGCCAACCTGGCCCGACGCGATGTTGAACTGGACATCGATCTGCGGCTGCCCCTGCCACTGATAAACAGCGGGTGCGTTTGGATTTTCGAACGACAAATCCTTCACATATTGCGAAACAACGCCGGCCTGCGGGCTGGTATCTTCGCCGTTGGGAAGTGCTTCGGTGCCCTGTTCGTCGGCCATGTCGTCTGAATCCTGCAAAATATATTGGAATGTCGAAGCAGCGCGCCTAGCAGGATGAAACCCATTAGAGCAATGCCAGTTTGAAGTGTTGCGGGATGCGCCCTATATGGGGTTCAGAATAACCGGAGGTTTTGTGGTCGGCATCGTTCTTCTCGCTATGGTCGCCGCGTTTTTGGGCCTGCGCCTCTATTCGGTGCTGGGCAAACGGACGGGGCATGAACAGCCTTATGTCGCGCCGCTCGAAACGCCCGCGCCGGGTGCGCCGGCTGCCGTCGAGGATGCGCGTGCGCAGCCGTCTACGCCGACGGATAATGTTTTTGAACCGGCGGCGTCGGCTGGTATTCGTGCGATCATCGGCGCGGATAATGGTTTTGATGTCGGGCGGTTTCTTGAAGGGTCGAAAGCAGCGTACCGGATGATTCTCGAAGCCTATTGGCGCGGCGACGAAGAAGCGCTTGCGCCTTACGTAGGCGAGGAAGTGCGCGAAGCGTTTGCCGCATCGATCGCCGAGCGTACGGCGGCGGGGCACGTCCTCGAAAACCGCCTGATGACCATCGAAAGTGCGTCGATTTCTTCGGCAGACCTGACGGGCAAGGTTGCAACGGTAACGGTCCGCTTCGATGCTGATATATCGGCCGTGACGCGCGACGCCGACGGCAATGTGGTTGCCGGATCGCTGAGTGACGCCGTCCCGACGCATGACGTCTGGACCTTCACGCGCACGATCCGCGCCGAAGACCCCAACTGGATACTGACGGACACCGACGAATCGATATGATGCGCGTGCTGTGGGTTGGGTTGACGGGGCTCATCGTTGCTGCGTGTGCGAATGGCGCGATTGTGCCGCACTCGGCAGGACCGGTGGGGCGCATTGAAACGCCTGCACTGAAGCCGGTGGCGACAGCGCCGATCCCCTCGACAGCAGTGACTGCTGCGACGGGCACGACGGCACGCGCGGTTGGCTTCATCGCCGGGCCGGATATCGCGACCTTACCGCTTTCCGAAGAAGCAGCACGGCGGGCGCTGATGGCGTTCATCGCAAGTTGCCCTGCCGTGACGAAGCGCACCGATCTGTCGGGTCTGACGCGCAACGAAGACTGGCAGCGGATCTGCGACGTTGCCCCCAAATGGGACTCGGCTAATGCGAAGGCGTTTTTTCGGGATCGCTTTGAGACTGTTCAGGTCGGCACGGGCGCCGCTTTTGCCACCGGCTATTACGAACCGGAATTGGCAGGATCGCGAACGCAGAGCGCTGCCTATCCTGTACCGATTTACCGCCGTCCGCCCGAACTGGTTGAAATCGATCTCGGCAAATTCAACGATGGTCTGAAAGGCAGAAAGCTCAGTGGCCGGATCGCAAACGGGACGATGGTCCCTTTCGCTGATCGCGGCCAGATTGAGGATGGCGCGCTGGCGGGGCGGGGGCTGGAACTCGCATGGGCCGCCGATCCCGTCGAATATTTCTTTTTGCAGGTGCAAGGGTCGGGGCGATTGAGGTTGCCCGACGGGTCGATCATGCGGCTGACCTATGCCGGACAGAATGGGCGGACGTATAACAGCATCGGTGCCTATATGCGCGAACGGCAGATGCTTCAGCCCGGGCAATATACGATGCAGGGGATGAAAGCCTATTTCCGTGCCAATCCCGAAGCCGCGCGCCTGATCATGCGCGAGAACAAGAGTTTCGTCTTTTTTGCCGAACTGCAAGGTGAGGGGCCGCTCGGTTCGCTTGGTGTTGTCGTCAAGCGTAAGGCGAGTGTGGCGACGGACCCCATGTTCACGCCGCTGGGTGCGCCGGTGTTTCTGTCGATGGACCGTGCCGATGCCAGCGGGCTTTGGGTCGCGCAGGATGTCGGCGGGGCGATCAAGGGGGCGAACCGCTTCGATACCTTCTGGGGCGCAGGCGACGAAGCGGCGCGGATTGCCGGTGGTATGTCGGCGCGGGGAACAGCATTTCTGTTGCTACCCAAGGGCACTTTGGCGCGGTTGACGGCAAGTGGCAGGACGACGCCTTAGCCCCGACGAGGCCGCGTTGTGGCGGCGGGTCGCGGGATCAGTGCGCGCGTTGCGGCCGGTGGTGCCGGTTGTGACAAACGATCCCCTAACCCGCAGTGCTGAGCCTGTCGAAGCACGTTTAGCCGCGCGAACCGTACTTCGACAGGCTCAGCACTGCGGGGTGAAACCAAAGCCATCCTCTAACACCCTCGACGGCACATGGGACAAGAAGATCGGCACGGGCCAGATCACGCCCGACCGCATGATTGACTTGCATGGCTGCAACCTTGCCGCGGCGCATCACCGGCTTGACCGGGGATTGGACGAGGCCATCCGTGACGGTGTGCGGGTGATTTTGCTGGTTACCGGACGGGCACCGCGTACGGGCGGCAGCCGGATTGATCTGCCGTTGCGCGGGATTATCCGCAGTTCCGTCGGCGACTGGCTTGCGGCGTCGCGGCACCGACCGGCCATCGCTGCAGTTCGCAATGCCCATCCGCGACACGGCGGCGCGGGTGCGCTATACATTGTGCTGCGGCGTCCGCGTTAGCCTCTTTTAGATGATTGGATGAGACCCTCGCCGTTTCCCTGAGCTTGTCGAAGGCCTGTCCTTCTTTGGCAACGGTTCAGAAGAAGGACAGGCCTTCGACAAGCTCAGGCATACGGTTTGTTAGCCGAACACGCGGTCGAGGATGCCGGCATAAATGTCGGTCAGCGCATCGATGTCGGCAAGGGCCACAGCTTCGTCGAGTTTGTGCATCGTGGCATTGCACAGGCCGAATTCGGCAACGGGGCAAAGCTTGACGAGATAGCGCGCATCGGAGGTGCCGCCAGTGGTCGACAGATCGGGGGTGAGGCCGGTCACGTCGGTGACAGCGTCGGCAATCAGGCTGCTGAGCGGACCAGGCGGTGTGAGGAACGCCTCGCCCGAGATTTTTGCGGTGACGGTCGCGCGTGCGCTTTCGGCATTGGCAATTGCGGTTATCCGTTCGACCAGCGCTTCGCCGCTTTGCAAGTCATTGAAACGGATGCTCAGGCGCGCGCTGGCTTTGGCGGGGATCACGTTGGTCGCGGGATTGGCGACGTCGATCGTCGTGACTTCAATGTTCGACGGCTGGAACCAGTCGGTGCCGTCGTCGAGATGGATCGCTTCGATGGCAGAGAGGATGCGGAGCAGCGGGCTGATCGGATTGTCGGCGAGGTGCGGATAGGCGACATGGCCCTGCGTGCCCGCGACCTCGATCCAGATATTGACCGATCCGCGCCGCCCGATCTTGATGGTGTCGCCCAGCCGATTTGTGGAGGTGGGTTCGCCGACGAGGCACATGTCGGGAATCAGATTGCGCGCGCGCATCCGCTCGATAAGGGCAACAGTGCCGTAGGTTGCCGGGCCTTCTTCATCGCCGGTGATGATGAGAGTCATCCGGCCGTTGTGATCGCGGTGGTGCGCGGCCGCTGCGACGAAAGCCGCAATCGCGCTTTTCATGTCGACCGCACCGCGCCCGTGAAGGAGATCACCGATGACTGTGGGCGCGAACGGGTCGGTTGCCCAGCCAGCACCCGGCGGAACGACATCAAGATGCCCGGCAAAAGCGAAATGCGGGCCGTCATCATAGCCGCGCGTCGCAAGCAGGTTTTCGACGGGGCCGTCGGGGGCTTCGCCGACGATGAAGCGTTCGACGTCGAAGCCCTGCGCTGTCAGCGCGGTCGCCAGCACATCGAATACCGCGCCAGTGGCAGGCGTGATGCTGGGTGCGGCGATCAGGGACTTGGCGATAGCAATGGCGTCAGACATAATCCCCCTATGCCCAAAATATCGATCGACGCCATCCCGCAGACCAATGCGACCGGTTATCCGCCGCCCTTTGTGCCGAAAGGTTACAAAGGTTACACTATGGCGGTGTGCGGAAATTTCCGCCGAAGTCGGTAATTGTCTAATGATGTCAAAGAGCTAGGCTGCTCTGTCAGGATTTCGCTGTGTAGGAAAGGGCAATCTGCCGTCATCACCCAGAACCGCATGCCTGAGCCTGTCGATGGCCTGTCCTTCTTCCTGGCCATCGCCAAGTTAGGGCAGCCCTTCGACAGGCTCAGGGATACGGTTCTTTTCTCAGGTGACCGCATCCAGGACCGCTGCCCTTAATTCGGCGATGCCCATCATCTTTTCGCTCGACGTGACGAAGATCGTTGGATGCGCTGCGGGCCGTTTGCGGGCCTGGTCGGTGGTGCGCTGAGTGACCGCTTCGAGTTCGGTCGTCTTGATCTTGTCGGCCTTGGTCAGGACGAGGTGGTAGCTGACCGCCGCCTTGTCGAGCATGTCCATGATGTCGTCGTCGACTGCCTTGATACCGTGGCGGCTGTCGATCAGGACGAAGGCACGACCGAGCACTTGGCGCCCGCGCAGATAATCGTTGATCAGGAAACGCCAGCGCTTGACCATATCCTTGGGGGCCTCGGCAAAGCCATAGCCGGGCATGTCGACGAGACGCAGCGCAGGCGGATCGCCGACATCGAAGAAGTTGAGTTCCTGCGTCCGCCCCGGCGTGTTCGAGGTGCGGGCAAGCGAATTGCGGTTGGTCAGTGCGTTGAGCAGCGACGATTTGCCGACGTTCGACCGCCCCGCAAACGCGACTTCGGGGAAGTCGGGATCGGGCAAAAACTCGAGCGTCGGCGCTGATTTCAGGAACGTGACCGGTCCTGAAAAGAGTTTCCGGGCTGGTTCGAGATTTGGATCGTCTGTCATTGCCTGAAAAATCTCGTCATTCCCGCGCAGGCGGGAATCCAACGCCCGAGGCTCGAGATTGGG
>JAYUQI010000183.1:0-8870 GCA_043756805.1 Sphingomonas sp. | reverse complement strand
TGCCACTGACCAGCGCTCCACGCAGCCGGTGGACGACAAGGGCAACAAGACCGTCGTGACCTTTGCGACCATCACGCTTGAAGTCACACCGCGTATTGCCGAGAAAATTGCGGTCGCGCAGACATTCGGTCAGCTCTCGCTGAGCCTGCGCTCGATTGCCGACAATGCTGCCGATCTCGACCGTGCGATTGCCGCTGGCGATGTCACAGTGCCCAAGGGCCTCGATCCGGTGACTGACAAGGCTGCGATCGCTGCAATCGCTTCGCGACCAACGGACAGCACCAGTTATGTAACGGGTGCCGACGTCTCACGGTTCCAACGTCGCAGTGTGCCGCTTATCCCGCCGTCGGCAACGTCGAACCTCAATCGTCTGGGCACCGCCGTGGCGATGACCGCGACCAAGGGTGACGTCGTCGTCGCTTCGAATATCCCGATCGTCCGTGTTGCGCGGGGCAACACCGTCACTGAAGTTCCGTTTGGGGGCAAATAACATGCAGTCCAAGTCAATGATCCTCGCGCGTCCCATCGCGCTGGCCCTCGGCGCGGCTATGGTCTTCGGATCGGTCGCCGCCGACGCCGCGCCTCGTAAAGGGGTTCGGGCCAAGGTTGTAAAGATTGTCCGCGCGAAGCCAAAAGCACCGCCGGTCGGTGTGCAGCGTCCCACAGGTGAAATTTACCTTTCAAAGGGCCGCGGGCAGCTGATCACACTGGCAACGCCGATCACGGACGTGTTCGTTTCTAACAACACGGTGGCTGATGTTCAGGTGCAGTCGCCAACGCAGATCTATCTGTTCGGCAAGGAAGACGGCGAAGCGTCGGTGTATGCAACCACCCGTTCAGGGCAGGTCGCTTATTCGACCAATGTTCGGGTTGCGCAGAACTATGGTTCGCTTGATTCGATGCTACGGCTTGCGCTTCCTGATACGGATGTGAAAGCAACGCTTGCGGGTCAGATCGCGGTGTTGACCGGTACTGTGAATAATCCTGACGACATTCAGCAGGCGGGTGACCTGGTAAAAGCGTTCCTGAACCCCGGTGTCGATATGAGCGATCCCAAGGCCATGCTGAAGATCATGGTCATCAACCGCATCCGCACGGCCACACCACTTCAGGTCACGCTGCAAGTGCGCATTGCCGAAGTCAGCCGCTCGTTCGGAAAAGACATCGGTGTCAACTGGCGCGCGGACAACAGCGCGCCCACGGGCGCGGGAACAACATTCTCGGCCAACAACAACGGTGGTGCCGCGAACATCAATCTCGGTGGACGGTTGCTGGGTCTCAATGTTCTAAGCCAGCTCGACATCGGTGAAACCGAAGGATTTGTGACGACGCTTGCAACGCCGAACCTGACAGCGCTTTCAGGTGAAAAGGCATCGTTTTTGGCAGGCGGCGAATTCCCCATTCCGATTTCTTCCGTAAGCGGTGGCTTTACTCAGATTTCAGTCGAGTTCAAAAACTATGGCATTTCGCTCGACTTTGTACCGACTGTGCTTGCCGATGGTCGCATTTCACTAACAGTGAAACCCGAAGTTTCGGAAATTGACTTCCAGAATGCTGTCACAGTCAATGGAAGTCGCATTCCGGGTGTTACGACACGGCGCGTTGAAACCACGGTCGAGCTTGGTTCGGGTCAGAGCTTCGTCATTGGTGGCCTGCTCAAAGCGTCCAGCACGAACAATTTCTCGAAGATTCCGGGCGTCGGCGATGTGCCGATCCTCGGTGCGTTGTTCCGGTCAAATGGCTGGAAGCGCGGTGAAACCGAACTGATGATTGTTGTCACCCCCTATCTCGTCAATCCGGTTGCTGCGAACAAGATCGTGTTGCCGACCGACGGATACCGGGCGCCAAGCGAGCTCGGCCGCATCTTCGGGGGTGAAGTCTATAAAAGCGGCCCCGCAGCGAAGCGACCGGTGCCGACAATGGCACCGCCGACAACCGTTCGCGGTGGTGGCGTTCCTGCCCCTGGCTTCAGCAACTAAGCGAAGGCGTAAAACTCATGCGTAAACTGCATCTCTTTTCTCTCGCCGCGCTCGGTCTTTCAGTGAGCGCCTGCAACAGCGGCACCACCAATCAGGGACTGGAAAGTGTCCATCAGCCCGTCGTCTCGCGCACGGACTTCGTCTATGACGTGAACGACGGCATGGGCGCGCAAGCGTCGCAACGGCTGGCCGCTTGGTTTGAATCGCTCGACGTCGGCTTTGGCGATCGCGTTTCGGTTGATGACCCCACGGGCAACGCGTCGAACCGCATCCTCGTATCAGCAGCGGCAAGCCGTTTCGGCCTGATCGTTCAGGATACGGCACCGGTGACTAAGGGTGACATCGCTCCGGGAAGCTTTCGCGTTGTCGTAAGCCGTTCGAAAGCCGATGTGCCCGGCTGTCCCGATTGGGGTCGATCATCAGTCGGAAACTACAACGGTGATGCGCCGTCGAACTTCGGCTGTGCCACCAACGCCAATCTTGCCGCGACGATCGCCAACCCGAATGACTTGGTTGGCGATGCGCATCAAAGCACGTCGACCGACAGCACGCGTGGCACCAACGCCATCCGCAAGCTGAAATCGAAATAAGGAGCCGAATATATGAACGCGCCTTGGTCTCCTTCCCGCAACGCCGGTGCGCTGCGCGACCCGTTTACAGCTTTCGTCTGCGACGAAGCGACCGCCGAACAGATTCGGCCGATCGCTGTCGAGCTTGGCTGGGCTCCGGATAAAATCAACAAGGGCGGATTGCGCAATGCAGTCCAGACTCTGTCCGTTTCGGCGAGTCCGAATATCCTGTTCGTCGATCTGTCCGAAAGCGGTGATCCGCTCAACGACATCAATGCGCTGGCCGAAGTTTGCGAGCCGGGTACGGTCGTGATCGCCGCGGGACAAGTCAACGACGTTCGCCTCTATCGCGATCTCGTCGCCAGCGGCATTCAGGACTATATTCTAAAGCCATTCAGCCCTGACCAGCTCCGTGATGCATTTCTGCATGCTCAGGCTGTCTTCAATGCGCCCAAGCATGTCGAAAGCTCGGTTGAACGGCCACACATCATGGCCGCCGTCATTGGCGCGCGCGGTGGCGCTGGCGCATCGACAATGGCTACGTCGATTGCCTGGCTCATGGGTGAGCGTTCGCAGCGCTCGACCGCATTGCTCGATCTTGATGTCCATTTCGGCACAGGCGCGCTGTCGCTCGATCTCGAACCCGGCCGCGGCCTGACCGACGCCATCGAAAATCCAAGCCGTATCGACGGTTTGTTCATCGAGCGCGCCATGGTCAAGGCAAACGAAAAGCTGGCTATTCTGAGTGCTGAAGCGCCGATCAACCAGCCGATGCTGACCGACGGGGCGGCATTTTACCAGCTGCAGGAAGAAATGCGCAGTGCGTTTGAATGCACTGTGATTGACCTGCCGCGCAGTATGCTGGTTCAGCACCCGCATCTGATGAATGACGTTCAGGCTACAGTGCTCGTGACCGAACTGACACTGGCATCGGCGCGCGACGCAATCCGTTTGTTGTCTTGGCTGAAATCCAATGCACCACAATCAAGCGTCATTGTTGTTGCCAACCGTGTGCCGACCAGTGGTGCCGGCGAAATCAGCCGCAAGGACTTTGAGTCGTCGATCGAACGCAAGATCGATTACGTCGTTCCCACCGACTTCCGGGTTATTACGCAAGCAGCCAAACTTGGGAAAACCGTTGCCGAAGTCGGCAGGGGCACCAAGCTCGGTGGCGTCGTCGCCGAAATTGCGATGCGCCTGGCTTCGACTGGCGACGAAAATGTGGCAGCCGCTGCCGAGTCCGATGCGAAAACAAAGGGCTCGTTGCTCGGCAAATTGACTGGTCTGAAATCAATGATGCCAGGCAAGGCCAAAGAGAAAGCGAAATAACCGCCATGCCGTCTTTGCCGATCATGATGATAGCGGGTGCGGTGGTGCTGATCATCGCGATGGTTACCCTTGCGTTTTGGGGACCTTCGACAGCGAAGGCTCAGACACGCCGCCTTACCGCGCTGCGCGACCGGCACAGCAATTCTACCGGCGCCATTGTCGAAGCACAGATGCGGCGCATTCAGGCAGTTCGCAACACCAAGATGGATAATCTGGCGGCGCAGTTTTTGCCCAAACCGGCTGTCCTGAAAAAACGGCTTGATATGACGGGCAAGACATGGACGCCTGGGAAATATCTTGGCGCCTGCCTTATCATCGGCATCGTTGTCATGGCGTTGTTGCTGATCAAGGGCGCGCCGATCCTGCTTGCCCTATTTGTTGGTTTTTTCCTGGGACTGTCCCTCCCGCACATCGTGGTTGGCATGACTATCAAGCGGCGGGTGGCCAAATTCACCAAGAACTTTCCTGACGCTATCGAACTGCTGGTTCGTGGCCTGCGTTCAGGTTTGCCAATTACCGAAACACTGGGCGTCGTCGCGTCAGAAATTCCGGGACCGGTCGGAGTCGAATTTCGTCAGGTCGGCGACAAGATGAAAATCGGTCGCACGATGGACTCAGCGCTACAGGAAACGGCCGAGCGGCTGGGCACGCCTGAATTCCAGTTCTTCGTGATCACGCTGCAAATCCAGCGTGAAACCGGCGGCAATCTTGCCGAAACACTGTCGAACCTTGCCGATGTGTTGCGCAAACGCATGCAGATGAAGCTCAAGATCAAAGCGATGTCCTCTGAATCAAAAGCGTCGGCTTACATCATCGGTGCTCTGCCATTCATCGTCTTTTTCATGATCCTCCAGATCAACTACGCCTATATGGCGTCGTTTTTCAGCGACCCGCGCCTCATCATGACGGGGCTTGGCGGCATGGTCTGGATGGGTATCGGCGCGTTCATCATGCGCCAAATGATCAACTTCGAAATTTAGGGGACCGCAATCATGCAATCTGCTGCCGGTCCGACTCTGCTGGGTATCGACGTTATCTGGGTCGCCACGATCCTGAGCGCGGTCGCATGCTTTGCTCTGCTGATGGCGATCTATGCCGCCACAACCGTGCGCGACCCGATGGCCAAGCGTGTCAAAGCACTCAACGAACGCCGTGAACAGTTGAAGGCGGGTATCGTCGCCTCAACGTCTAAACGGCGCGCCAAGCTGAACCAGAAAAACGAGACGACTGACCGGATGCGGTCATTCCTGTCATCGCTCAAGGTTCTCCAGGATACACAGCTGAAAGACGCGCAGGTCAAGCTGATGCAAGCGGGCATCCGGTCGAAGGATCTCGCTGTTATCGTTATTTTTGCGCGTCTGTTGTTGCCAATCATAATCGGTGGCGGCGTCGTTTTCTACGTTTACGGCATGGGCGGTCTGGCGGACTGGACGCCATTCAAACGCTACGGGATCGTGGCTGGTTCGCTGATCTTGAGCTACAAAGCTGCTGACATCTGGTTGAACAACAAGATCACAAAACGATCGCACGAAATCCGCAAGGGCTTGCCCGATGGGCTCGATCTCCTCGTGATTTGCGCCGAAGCAGGCTTGACAGTTGACGCCGCGTTCCAGCGCGTTTCCAAGGAGCTTGGCCGCGCCTATCCTGAGCTTGGCGACGAATTCGCGCTCACCGCCATCGAGCTTGGCTTTTTGACCGAGCGGCGCGCAGCTTTTGAAAATCTCGCGACCCGTGTGAATCTTGATGCGATCAAGGGCGTGGTGACAACCATGATCCAGACCGAAAAATACGGAACGCCGCTGGCGTCGGCATTGCGTGTGCTGTCAGCCGAATTCCGAAACGAACGCATGATGCGCGCCGAAGAAAAGGCCGCACGCCTGCCCGCGATCATGACGGTTCCGCTGATTCTGTTCATCCTGCCGGTGCTGTTTATCGTTATTCTCGGACCGGCGGCATGTTCGATCAACGATCAGTTCATGAACAAGTAAGCGGCTATTTCCGACCCAATGCCGATTGCGCCGCCGCAAGCCGCGCGATCGGTACGCGGTAAGGCGAAGCGCTGACATAATCGAGGCCGACGCTTTCGCAAAAGGCGATGCTTGCCGGATCGCCACCATGCTCGCCGCAAATGCCGAGCTTGATGTCGGGTCGAGTCGCCCGGCCCCGCTCCGCCGCCAATTTCACCAGCTCACCGACGCCCTCGACGTCGAGGCTGACGAAGGGGTCGGTCGCATAAATGCCCTGATCGACATAGGTTGTCAGGAAACGGCTGGCGTCATCACGTGAGACGCCGAGCGTCGTCTGTGTCAGGTCATTGGTGCCGAAGCTGAAAAACGCGCCGACTTCGGCGATTTCGCCTGCCATCAGTGCGGCGCGTGGCAGCTCGATCATCGTCCCCACCAGATATTCGATGCGCTTCCCGCGTTCGGTAAATACCGCCTCGGCAGTCCGGTCGATAACATCCTTCATCAGTTCGAGTTCGCGCTTGGTGGCAACCAGCGGGACCATGACTTCGGGGATCGGCGAGACTTCAAGGTCGCACGCAGCTTCGAAAATCGCGCGCGCCTGCATCTCGTATATCTCGGGATAGGTCACACCCAGGCGGCACCCGCGATGGCCGAGCATCGGATTGAATTCATGCAATTCGGAGGCGCGGCGTTTGAGAACATCGACACTGACGCCCGCCGCTTTCGCAACATCTTCGAAATCCGATTCCTCGGTCGGCAGGAATTCGTGCAGCGGCGGATCGAGCAGGCGGATCGTCACCGGCAAGCCCGCCATCACTTTGAAAATACCAACAAAGTCAGCGCGCTGTTCGGGAAGCAACTTGGCGAGCGCTGCCCGCCGCCCCTTTTCATCCGACGCAAGGATCATTTCGCGCACGGCCGTAATCCGAGCGCTTTCAAAGAACATATGCTCCGTCCGGCACAAGCCGACCCCTTCTGCGCCAAAATCACGTGCAATGCGGCAGTCGTCAGGTGTTTCGGCATTGGCGCGGACCTTCATGCGCCGGGCAGCATCGGCCCAGACCATGAGTGTCGAGAAATCGCCCGAGAGTTCGGGTTGCACCGTTGCCACCGCACCAACCATGACTTCGCCCGACGCGCCGTCGATGGTCAGGATGTCGCCTTCGCGGATTTCGCGAGTGCCGACGCGCGCAATCTTTGCCTTGGCGTCGATGCTGAGCGATCCCGCACCCGAGACACAGGGGCGCCCCATGCCGCGCGCGACGACAGCCGCGTGGCTGGTCATTCCGCCGCGTGCCGTAAGAATACCCTTCGCCGCGTGCATCCCGTGGATGTCTTCGGGCGATGTTTCGGTGCGCACGAGTATGACACTGTCGCCCATTTCGGCGCGCTTTTCGGCGGTATCACTGTCGAACACTGCAATCCCCGACGCCGCACCCGGCGAGGCGGGGAGCCCCTTTACCAGCACGTCGCGCTTGGCGAGCGGATCGAGCGTCGGGTGCAGCAACTGATCGAGCGCTGACGGATCGACGCGGCAAATCGCTTCGTCGCGGGTGATGAGGCCTTCCTCGGCCATGTCCACCGCGATCTTGAGCGCGGCCTTTGCCGTGCGTTTGCCGGAGCGCGTCTGGAGCATCCAGAGCGTTCCGCGCTCGACCGTAAATTCGATGTCCTGCATGTCGCGATAATGCGTCTCGAGCAGGTCGAACACACACGCGAGTTCGGCATACACGTCGGGCATCGATTCCTGCATCGACAGCGGCTTGGCCTTCGCCCGTTCGCGCGCCGCCGTCGTCAGATATTGCGGGGTGCGGATACCCGCAACGACGTCTTCGCCCTGCGCATTGATCAGATATTCGCCGTAATATGCCCGTTCGCCATTGGCCGGATCGCGCGTGAACGCCACGCCCGTTGCCGACGTTTCGCCCATGTTGCCGAAGACCATGGCCTGCACGTTGACCGCCGTGCCCCAGTCATGGGGAATCGAATTGATCCGCCGATACACTTTCGCGCGCTCGGATTGCCACGACCCGAACACCGCGCCGACGGCGCCCCAGAGCTGGTCGTGGACGTCTTGCGGAAATGGCTTGCCCCACAGTTCGGCAACAAGGCGCTGATACTCGGCGACCAGCTTCTGCAAATCTCTTGCCGTCAATTCGGTGTCGAGGCTGAATCCCTGATCTTCCTTGGCAATCTCGAGCGCTTCCTCGAACGCGCCGTGATCGAGGCCGAGGACGACATCGGCATACATCTGGATGAAACGGCGATAGCTGTCCCACGCGAAACGGGCGTCGCCCGATGCGGTCGCCAGGCCGATGACGGTTTCGTCGTTGAGGCCCAGATTGAGGACCGTATCCATCATGCCGGGCATCGAGACGCGCGCACCGGATCGGACCGAAACGAGGAGCGGGTCCGCCGCGTCGCCGAAACACTTGCCCGTGACCGTTTCGATATGCGCGATCCCCGCCGCGACTTGCGGGGTCAACTCGGCGGGAAATGCTTCGCCTTCTTCATAATAGCGCGCGCACATCGGCGTGCTGATCGTAAATCCGGGCGGCACCGGCAGACCGATCGAAGCCATGCCGTCGAGATTAGCGCCCTTGCCGCCGAGCAGCGTCTTGTCCTGCCCCCCTTCGGAAACACCGCCGCCGAAACGGTAAACATAGTTGGTCATGCTGGCTCCCGCAGAGGCGAAGTTCTCGAAGTTCTCACTATGGCTACCCTTCGATTTTCGAAAAATCGGCGACGCGGTGAACGGCATCGCGAACGCGGGCGAGCAGCGCCAGACGGGCGTCGCGCTTGTCTTTGTCTGGGTCATTGACCGTCACCGTTTCAAAGAACGCATCGATGGGCGCGCGCAGGCTCGCGAGAGCCGACATCGCGCCTTCGAAGTCTTCGCGTTCGATAGCGGCCGTGGCGAGGGGTTCGGCCGAATCGAGCGAATTTATGAGGGCATGCTCAGCGATTTCAGGCTTGTAGGACAGCGGTTTTTTTTCCTCCCCCTCGAGGGGGAGGCGACTCGCCCC
>JAYUQI010000182.1:0-8951 GCA_043756805.1 Sphingomonas sp. | reverse complement strand
GTCGCGATCTTCGATCTTCAGCGCAACAAAGGTGAAGAATTTGCGGCCGAAATCGGCGGCATCTTCTGCGAAGTGAACGTCACGGACGATGCCTCGGTCGATGCCGGTTTTGCCAAGGCGCGCGCTGCGCACGGCCAGGAACGTATCCTCGTCAATTGCGCCGGCATCGGCAATGCGCTGAAAACGGTCAGCCGCTCGAAAGAAGATGGCACGATCCGCCACTTCCCGCTCGATGCGTTCAACTTCGTCGTACAGGTCAATCTGGTCGGCACATTCCGCTGCATCGCCAAATCGGCGGCGGGGATGTTGACGCTCGATGTGATGCCCGAGGGCGATCGTGGCGTGATCATTAACACCGCCAGCGTCGCTGCCGAAGACGGCCAGATCGGGCAAGCGGCCTATTCGGCGTCGAAGGGCGGCGTTGTCGGCATGACGCTCCCCATCGCGCGCGATCTGATGAACGAGCAGATCCGCGTCAACACGATCCTGCCCGGCATTTTCGAAACGCCTTTGCTTGCGGCGTTGCCGCAACCAGCGCAGGATTCGCTGGCGCTCCAGGTGCCGCATCCCAAGCGGCTCGGCAAACCTGCCGAATATGCGCATCTCGCGCTGACGATGATCGAAAATGGCTATTTCAATGGTGAGGACGTCCGCCTCGATGGGGCGATCCGGATGGCACCACGATGAAGGGTGGGCGCTGATGGCAAAACCGGAAAGCTGGCGGCTCAACCCCGCCGCTTACCCTTTCACGACAGACATCCCGACGCGCTGGGCCGATCTCGATCTGCTTGGTCATATCAACAATGTGTCGATGGCGGGGCTGTTCGAAGAAGGGCGCGGGCAATTCAATCGCACGCTCGATCTGCACCGGGACCATAAGGGTATCCGCTGGCTGATCGCCGGTGTTGATCTGGCCTATCTCGCCGAAGCGCATCATCCTGCGCCGGTGACGATTGCAAGCGGGATCAGCGCGATCGGCACAAAGTCGTGGAGCATCTTCTCGGCCGCGTTTCAGGGCGGCATATGCGTCGCCACATGCGAAACGACTTTGGTCTATACCGATGCCAGCGGGCCAGCCGCGTTTTCCGATGACCACCGGGCAAAGCTTGAAGCAATGCGGGTCCGCCGCCTCTAAGCGGGCTCGCGCACCCGCAGCATGGCCAGCGCGGCCGCGACCATCACGAGCGCGGCAAACAACATTGTCCAGATTGGCTCGGTCGGGAAGAACGCTTTCATGATGCTGCCCATCACGGTGGCGACCAGCAATTGCGGCACGACGATGAACACGTTGAACAGGCCCATGTAGATACCGAGCTTCGCCTGCGGCAGAGCGGAGGCGAGGATGGCATAAGGCATCGCGAGGATTGATGCCCACGCAATCCCGATACCGATTTCACTGACCAGCAGCAGATTGGGATCGCGGATGAACAGGAAGCTCAGATAGCCTGCCGCGCCACACAGCAGGCAAATCATGTGCGTGCGCACCTTGCCGAGGCGCTTCGACAGGCCCGGCAGCACGAACAGCGCCACAAGCGCGGCAACGCCATTATAGACCGCGAACAGCACGCCGACCCAGTTGCCGCCTTCATTATACGCCGCGCTCGTCGTGTCGGTCGATCCAAACATATATTGCGCAACGACCGGCGTGGTATTGAACCACATGACAAACAGCGCCGCCCAGCTGAAAAACTGTGCGACCGCGAGTTGTTTCATCACCGGCGGCATGCCCGCAAAATCACCGACGATATGGCTCAGCATATTGTCGTCGCGCCCCGCCTTGGCGAGGCGGATCGCCGCGATGCTGGCGACACCATAAGCCATCAGCAGACCGCCAAGCAGATAGACTTCCTTTTTCAGACCAAGTTCAGCAACAAGCAGGACAATCGCCAGCCCCGCACCGATCCACACAAACGACCCGCTCAGCGACCGTGCCGCCAGCACGCGCATCGTTTCACCCGACCCGTCGGCAGGACCGTCAAAGCCGCGCATCTGCTCGGGGCTGTATTCCTTCGTGGTGAAGATGGTCCACAGAACCGATGCCAGCAGAACCACGCCGCCCGCCCAGAAACTGTAGCGCACGGTGTCGGGAATACCGTGCGCGCCCGTCGTGTTCGACACGCCAATATGATCGAGCAGATAGGGGAAAATCGACCCGATGACGGCACCCGCCCCAATGAAAGCGGTCTGGACCGAATACCCCGCTGTATGCTGGTCTTTCCGAAGCATGTCGCCGACGAAGGCGCGGAACGGCTCCATCGATATGTTGAGCGACGCATCGAGCACCCACAGCATGATCGCGGCGAAAAGGAGCGCGGGAACTTCGGGCATGACCAGCAACGCAAAGGCGGCAAGGACAGCGCCTGCGAGAAAATAGGGCCGCCGCCGACCGAGCCGCCCCAGCCATGTGCGGTCGCTCATATGGCCGATAATCGGCTGCACCAGCAGGCCGGTCAGCGGTGCGGCCGCCCATAAGGCGGGCAAATCATCAAGGCTGGTGCCGAGCGACTGGAAAATCCGCGACATGTTGGCGTTCTGGAGCGCGAAGCCGATCTGGATCCCGAAGAATCCGAACGAAATATTCCACAGGCCCCAGAAACCTTGTTTGGGCTTTTCCATCCGCACCGTCCCCGAATTTATCTTATGCCTTAGCGTGGCAGAGGGCGGCAACGGCGGCAATCCTGTGCATACGAATACATCAGGGCGCGGATGATCGACGCACCACGAGCCGCGCGGGCAGCATCCGGCTCTCCGTTGGCTCGTTGCGCACGAGTTTCAGCAAAGTATCGACCAGCAACGCACCGGCTTCGCCCGGTTGTTGCGTCACTGTCGTGAGCGGCGGATTGGCGAGCCCCGCCGACAGGATGTCATCGAATCCCGTCACGGCGACATCCTTTGGCACGACCAGCCCAGCCGCCTGAAGCGCGCGCATCGCGCCAAGGCCGATCAGGTCACTGGCGCAGATGATCGCATCAAATGGCTCGCCGCGCGCGAGCAGGCGGACGACGGCGTCATGCCCATCAGTTTCGCTGCTGAGGGCATCGACCTGCAATGTGAGGCTGCACGGCAAGCCCGCCGCTTTCAGCGCAGCCGCATAGCCGGTGTGACGATCCAGAAATTCGGGACATGCGCTGGTCGCCGTCCCGATGAACGCGACACTTTTCCGCCCCTGCGCAATCACATGGTCGGTGACGTCGCGCCCGCCCTGAACATTATCGCACCCGACAACGATTTCCTGTCCGCCGGTCTTCACTGATCCCCAGCGGACGAAATGCGTGCCCTGTTCGACCAGTTGCCCGAGCCGCCGCTCATAATCATGATAGTCGCCATAGCCGAGCAGGATCAGGCCATCGGCTTTGCGGCTGTCTTCATAATCAACATGCCAGTCGCCCGACAGCTGCTGGAACGAGATCAGCAGATCATAACCGCGGAGCGCACAGGTCCGCGTAATCGAGCCGAGCATCGACAGGAAAAACGGATTGATCAGTGAATCATCGGGCGTCTGGTCTTCGAACAGCAACAGCGCGAGCGTGTTCGAATGGCCACTGCGCAGGTTTGTCGCATTTTTGTCGACCTTGTAGTTCAGCTGCTGGGCAATTGCTTCGATGCGTTTACGCGTGGCTTCGCTGACCGACGTGCTGCCGCGCAGGGCGCGTGACACCGTGGGCTGCGACACGCCTGCCAGCTGGGCAATATCAAAAGATGTGGCCTTGTCCTGCATGGCCGCGCGACGCTCTCCCTTGTCCGGACATTGATCGCTGTTGCTCGCGTCTGATGTCGAGCCCGTGAGTTAACCCACTGCGCGCCAGACAGCAACAGACGCAGGCGCAAGCGATGCGCCGCCGACGACATAGTCAAACGAGGCCGCGTCGGGCAGCGTCGCAATCAGGTTCAACGGATCGGGGCCATAGTTGAACGCGAAGGTCAGATCGCCCGCACGGCGGATGCGCAAGTCGGCGGGCAAGATCGTTGTGGCGATGCCCGCCTCACGCGCCATATCCGTGAACAATGCGGCGAGCTGCACAGCGTCCGGCCAGCGCGACAGATAGCGGATATTGTCTTTGCGATAGACGCCGTCGCATTCGGACACGCCGGGCGCGGCTTCGACATGTTCGCGCCAGCGCGGCTCTTCGCGCGATGATTCGACGCGCGTGACGCGGATCGGCAATTTTTTCTGCAATGGCCCCGGCGGCAGTGAGACGGGAATAGCGAAATTCCCGGTCTTGCTCCCCGTGCGTGGACCAAACAGAATCGGCACCGCAACGTCGGCCAATGGAGCGTCAAGGATCGGCAGCGTCGGCACGACAATCATCGCATAACCGCTCACATCCGTATCGGGCGCAACAATATCGACGTTCAAACCGAGGCGACGCAACGCCGTGTACATCGCGAACGCGAGATCGAGATAGGTGAAACTCGCGCCCTGCGGCTGCGTCGCGATCGTCCAGTCGGCTTCATAACTGAACACCAGCGCAACCGATACGGGCGCAGGGGCCAGCGCGCCAATCGCGGCAATATCTGCCGCCGCCCCGCGCGCTTCATGCGCGCCGACATCATCGGTCCGGTCGGGACGCAGCAACCCGCTGTGCATCTGCTCCTGCGCAAACGGGGCCTGCCGCCAGCGGAAGTAACTGACGAGTTCGGCCCCATGCGCCATTGCTTCAAGCGTCCAAAGCCTGACCATGCCGGGCAACGGGGCGGGGTTGAAGCGTGCCCAGTTCACTGGCCCCGGCTGCTGCTCCATCACCCACATCCGCCCGGTCATGCCGCGATAGAGATCATGGTGAAACGCGGCAATGTCAGGATGGCCCTGCCGGGCATAACGCGCTTTCTCGTCCGCGTTGAACATGTTGAATTGCTCGAGAAAACCGAGCGGATAGCTATCCCAGCTCGCCACATCGAGGTCACGCGAGACAGCGTGATGATCGAACTGGGTGAAAAAACCCATATAATTGTGAACGATGTCGCGCCCTGGCGAGGCCGCCCGCAGGATGTCGGCCTGCAATCGGTTGAAGCTGACGACCTGATCCGACGAAAAGCGCCGCCAGTCGAGAACATGCGCCGGATTCGGCTCGGTCACGGTCAGGTTGGGCGGATCAATCTGGTCAAAGTCGCTGTAATCCATCGACCAGAAGACATTGCCCCACGCCGTATTCAGCGCATCGGTTGATCGGTATTTTGCCGCGAGCCAATCGCGAAACCCCAAAGCGGCGGCATCCGAATAGCTGATCGCCGTATCATGGCAGCCATATTCATTGTCCGTCTGCCACGCGACGATCGCCGGATGGCGACCGTAACGCGCTGCCATCGCTGTCACGATCCGCACGCATTCGGCCCGATACCCCTCATGCGAAAAGCAATAATGCCGCCGCGATCCGAACTTGCGTGGATTTCCGTTCACGTCGGTCGCCAGCATATCGGGCAGTTTGTCGAGCATCCAGCGCGGCGGCGTCGCGGTGGGTGTCCCCATGATGACGCCCAGCCCGGCGAGGTGCAGCGTTTCAACCGCACGGTCGAGCCAGTCCCAGTCGAACTGTCCCGGTTGCGGTTCGATCCGGTGCCACGCAAATTCGCCGATCCGCACGCGCGACAGCCCCATTGCGACCATCCGCCGCGCATCATCGGCCCACCAGTCCTCGGGCCAGTGTTCGGGGTAATAGCATGTGCCGAGCCGCATGGTTGCGCTATAATGCGATCTCTGGATGCCGTCTATTGCAATCGATTGTTGCAAACTTGCCCGCGCCTGTTAGCCTTAAGACAAAGGCGCGCCGCAATGACGGTTTCGTGCGGGAGGATGTGTGATGAGGATGACGGCTTTGAAACCACATCTGTCCTGGGGGCGGATTTTGCAGATGAACCTCGGGTTCCTCGGCCTGCAATTCTCGTTCGGCTTGCAGCAAGCAAATATGTCGCCGATCTGGGGCTATCTGGGCGCCGCCGAAAAGGATTTTTCGTGGCTGGGGATTGCCGGGCCGCTCACCGGCCTCATCGTCCAGCCGATCATCGGCGTGATGAGCGACCGCACGGGCGGCAAATGGGGGCGGCGGACGCCCTATTTCCTGATCGGTGCGGTCATGTGTTCGCTCGGCCTGTTCCTGATGCCGCTGTCGAGCGCGATCATTATGGCGTTTTCGCTGATGTTCCTGCTCGACGTCGGCAACAACGTCACGATGGAGCCCTATCGCGCCTATGTGAATGACCGGCTGAACCCCGATCAGCGCGGCGTCGGCTTTCTGACGCAAAGCGCGTTTACCGGGCTTGCGCAGACGCTGGCTTACCTCAGCCCCTCGCTCCTTGTCGGTCTTGGCGTGTCGCAGACTGGCGCGACCGGCGGCGGTATTCCCCAATTTGTCCTGATTTCATTCTGGATCGGGGCGGGATTATCGATCGTGACCATATTGTGGTCGATCCTGAGTGTTCCCGAATTGCCGTTGAGCGACGAAGAACAGGCGCGTATCGCTGCACTGCCCAAAAGCATCGGCGCTACCTTCAGCGAGATTTTCGGCGCGGTGAAGGACATGCCCGTGGCGATGCGGACGATGGCGTGGATGAGCCTGTTCCAATGGTATGCGATGTGCGGACTGTGGGGCTATGCCAATAATTCGGTGGCGCGATCGGTGTTCGACACGGCGGACAATCAGTCCGTGGCCTTCCAGCAATCACAGCTGCTTTATGGCAAAGTCGGTGCACTTTATAATTTCATCGCTTTTCTGGTCGCGCTCTGCATGCCGATGATTGCGCGGCGCATCGGCGCGGCGCAGCTTCACATGCTGTCGTTGCTGGCAATGGCCGTCGCCTTTTTTGCGCTGCCGATGATCAGCGATCCAATGCTGATTTTCGTGCCGGCCATCGGCTTCGGCATCGGCTGGGCAAGCATCATGGGCAATCCCTATATCGTGCTGGCCAACAGCATCCCGCCCGAGCGCACCGGCGTTTACATGGGGCTGTTCAACGTCATGATCTGCGCGCCCATGATCCTCTATGCCTTCACGATGCCGTTTCTTTACGACTCGGTCTTTGGCGGTGATCCGCGCAACGTGCTTCGATTAAGCGGCGTATTGATGGTGTGCGCGGCATTGGCCGTATCGCGGATACAGCAGAAGCAGCCCGTATTACAGACGGCATAACAGCGTAGCATTGTATAATTGCAATCGATTGTTGAAATCTTCGGAAGTGGCGTTACACAGCGTCCCAAGCATAGAGGGGATCGCGTGAATGACGGGTGCGCCGCAGATCGTAAAAGCCACGCGCTGGACCGCCGACGACGTTGCGCGCCTTACAGACGACGACCTTCCTACAATACCCGTCATCCACGAAGCCGATGTGCGGCGGCTCGTGCCGAACCGTGATTTGTGGGATTCGTGGCCGGTTCAGGACCGTGATGGCCGCACAGCCGATTTCGACGGAACGATCCTGTGGATGATGCTGTCGTCGCGCATCCTGCCCGATCCAGCACTGCGTCACGGCGAAGCGCGCATCCGGCTGATCGCGCAGAGCGGTGACATCTGGACCGATTGTGGCGATCTTTTGCCCGATGGGTTGGCGCCGGGCACGCGCGAATGGGCCGGCTCGGCCATCCTTGGTGACGACAGGCAGACAGTAACACTCTATTTTACTGTGACGGGGCGACCAGGCGACCCGTTTTCGTTCGAGCAACGCTTGTTTGAAACCAGCGGCACGTTGCGCGGCGATGCGCGCGCCATTGACGGCTGGACACGCCCGACCGAAATCGTCGCCAGTGACGGGCATCATTATGTCGACACGCGCGCGCATCAAGGCGTGCCGGGAATGATCAAGGGATTTCGCGATCCCGGCTATTTCCGCGATCCTGCCGATGGACAAGACTATCTGGTCTTCACCGGATCGGACGGCACCAATGATCATATGTTCAACGGCGTCATCGGCCTGATCCGCCGCGACGCGACCGGCTGGGCGTTGCAGCCGCCGATCTATTCGGCGCTCGGCCTGTGCAATGAACTCGAACGGCCGCATGTCCTGTTCCGCGATGGACTTTATTATCTGTTCTGGTCGACGCAGCGCCATGTCTTTGCGCCCGACGGACCGAACGGACCGAACGGCCTTTACGGGGCCGTGGCAGACAATTTATACGGTCCTTATCGCTCGCTTAACGGCACCGGCCTGATCGCGGCGAATCCCGCCCGTGAACCGACGCAGAGCTATAGCTGGCTTGTGCTCGACACGCTCGAGGTCGTCAGTTTTGTCGACTATTGGGGCATGGCGGGCCACAAGCTGGCTGACCGTCCCGAGCTGATCCGGTCACATTTTGGCGCAACGGCAGCCCCGGTGTTCCGCATCGCACTTGACGGCGATACGACGCGGATCGTCGGTTAGCGCTTGCCCACGCGATTTTTGCGCGCGGCATATTTTGCATCGCGGATGGCCTTCTGCTCTTCTTCGCTAAGGCCCGCCGATGCGACGGCTTCCTCGGCCTTAAGCGCATCCTTCTGGGCTTTCTCGGCTGCCCGGGCGGCCAGCTTTTCCTCGCGCGCTTTCAACTGTGCGGCTTCACGCGCGAGCGCCGCCGCACGCCGTTCGGCCAGCACAGCTTCATCGACGGGCGGCTTTGCGCGCAGCTTTTCAAGCGCCGCCTGCTTGGCTTTGGCGGCAAGCGCGGTGCGCTCTTGAAAGGTCGGCTGTTTGAACGACGGCATAAGAAACGGGCTTCCAGATTTGAAGAGGATCGCGGAACGAATGCGATGGTGGTTCGCCGATAGGGAAGATTAGCCATTGTGCAAGCGGTGTGTCGCGGGTACCGGCACGTTTCGACGCAATTCGGGATAAAAATACATGCAGCCAAGAACCCTGATCGCGACTGCAATAATCCCCGGCGGCAACGACCTTCGCCTGTTTCAGCGCGGCAGCGACTTCATGATTGTGCTCGACCGCAACGAATTGATGAACAGCCGGATGAGCGGATCCGAAGAAGCGCTGGC
>JAYUQI010000181.1:0-3252 GCA_043756805.1 Sphingomonas sp. | reverse complement strand
GGGAATCCAACGCCCAATGTTGAGCCTCTGGAGTTGGATTCCCGCCTTCGCGGGAATGACGAAAAAGGGTATGGATCAACCTGAAGTCATCACGCTCTAATCATCGAGATCAAACAACCCCGCCAGCTGCTCGACCATCGTGCCGCCCAGTTGATCGGCATCCATGATCGTCACGGCTTTGGCGTAGTATCGCGTGACGTCGTGCCCAATGCCGATGGCGACCAGCTGCACCGGCGACTTGTTTTCGATCCAGCCGATCACTTGGCGCAGATGCTTTTCAAGATACGAGCCTGAGTTTACGCTCAACGTCGAATCATCAACCGGCGCACCATCCGAAATCACCATCAATATCTTGCGCTCCTCGGGCCGCGCGATCAGGCGGCTGTGCGCCCAGAGCAGCGCTTCGCCGTCGATATTTTCCTTGAGCAGGCCCTCGCGCATCATCAGGCCCAGCGAGGTCCGCGCGCGCCGCCACGGCGCATCCGCCGGTTTATAAACGATATGCCGCAGGTCGTTCAGCCGCCCCGGCAAAGGGGGTCGCCCCGCCGCCAGCCATGTCTCGCGGCTCTGCCCGCCTTTCCACGCCCGCGTGGTAAAACCGAGAATTTCGGTTTTCACGCCGCAGCGTTCGAGCGTTCGTGCCATAATATCCGCGCTGATCGCCGCAATCGAAATCGGCCGTCCTCGCATCGACCCGGAGTTGTCGATCAGCAGCGACACGACAGTGTCCTTGAATTCAGTCTCGCGCTCGACTTTGTAACTCAGCGAATGCCCCGGCGACGTTACGATCCGCGCCAGCCGCGCCGCATCGAGCATCCCTTCTTCCTGATCGAAATCCCACGACCGGTTCTGCTGCGCCATCAATTTGCGTTGAAGGCGGTTTGCGAGTTTCGTGACCGCCCCCTGCAAATGGATCAGCTGCTGGTCGAGATATTGGCGCAGGCGGACCAGCTCGTCAGGGTCGCATAATTCATCCGCTGCGATCACTTCGTCATGCGCGGTCGTCCATGCTTTGTAATCAAACCCCGGCGTCAGATCGGCCGGAGGACGGTTCGGGCGAACGGGCAGCATCCCTTCCTGCTCGCCATCGCCGCCGTCGGCCATGTCGTCATCGGCGGATTCCTGCCCGTCGGTTTCGCCCTCGCCTTCGGAGTCTTCGGAGGTCTCGCTTTCGCCGCGCTGCTCGACTTGCCCCGCGCCATCGCTGTCATCGTCAGCACCGTCGGCGTCGTCCTGACCATCTTCGTCGCCGTCGTCGTCGCCATCGTCATTTTCGTCATCGGAGACCATGTCGCCTTCGATGAGCTGCAAATCCTCGAGCAATTTCGTCGCCAGCGACGCAAACGCCGCTTGGTCATCAAGCACGAGACCCAGCGCATCCATGTCCGATCCGCCCGCTTCCTCGATCCACTCCCGAACGAGCGACAAACCGGCTTCGGTCGCAACCGGTGGCGCTTCGCCCGTCAGCCGCTCGCGCAGCAACAGCGAGACTGCTGTCGACAGCGGCACTTCATCCTTCGCTTTCGCCCGCGATATCGGATCCGACCGCATCCGCATCTCGAGCGCCGTGTTCAGGTTCGCGCGCACCCCCGCCATCCCGCGCGAACCCAGCGCCTCGACCCGCGCGCTTTCAACCGCGTCAAACACGGCCCGCGCAATCGCAGGCGTTGGCGCGAGCTTCGCATGAACCCCCGCATCATGATGACGCAGGCGCAGCGCAAAGCCATCGGCAAACCCCCGCGCTTCGGCCACTTGCTCGGGCGGCAGCGCACGACCCGGCATCGGGACTTTAATGTTCTTGCCAATCTGCGTCGGCGCGTCGGCCGTGAACGCCAGCTCGACCTCGGGCTCATGCGCAATCGCCCGCGCGGTGCCGGTGAGGACAGCCTTGAAGGCTTCAAGCGGAGTTTGTTCGGCCATTATCGCCATCGCATAATCACGGGCGGCGCGGATGTCACATGCTAAGCGCGCCACATTTCGCGATTATGATGGACGAAGACGTCATTTTCGCGCGCGCCGATCACACGCGCCATTGCGGCCGCAACATCATCGGCGGCAATCGCCTTATAATGGTCGAAAGCAGTTGGCGTCAGCGCATTGGTCAACGGACTGAGCGCCGCGAACAACCGCTCGACGGGCCGGGCCGCTCCCGCCCGCTCGCCCAGCAATAGCCCGGGCCGGAAAATATCGACGCGCTGAAAGCCCAGCGCCCGCACGCTCGCCTCGGCCCGCCCCTTGGTTTTCAGGTAAAAACTCGCACCCCCCGCCCCGACCGACGACACCATAAGGAACTGCCGCGCCCCGGCATCTTTCGCAGCGCGTGCAAAAGCGACCACCGCATCATGATCAATCGCCGCAAACGCCGCCTGCGACCCCGCCGCGCGGATCGTCGTGCCAAGGGTGGAAATGGCAATGTCGGGCTTGAGCGTCGCCACCAGCGCAGGCCATTCCGCGACGGGAGCAATGCGCTGGTCAGCGATGCCTTCGACGGCGCGGCGACCGATGGCAGTAAGGGTTTGGCCCTTGAGGCGAGCGGCAAGGAGGCCGCCGATGAGGCCGGAGCCACCTGCGATGATGATGTGTGGGGGTTGGGTCATTCGAAGGACCTCGCACGAACATAGGGCCGTTTCAAATAATCTCTGTCCTACAGCGGCGAACTCTCATATTTCCTCTAATAGCCTGATTAATAACAGTTATATAAGGATTTTCAGGAAATCTTGTATTGGAGATTAGTGTGAACTTTGAGAACTTCAATCAACGATTGAGCGGATTAAACCACCAACCTCTCCCCAAACCTGACCCCCTTCACCTCGGTAAACAGCACCCCCCGCCAACCGCGCCGGATCGAGCGCTTCAGGCGACCTCGCCGCCTACTCCCGCTTGAAATCCCTGCGCGTCATCCCGACGAAGCGGTTGCCCACGACTTGCGAATTGCGTACCAATATATCGCGCAACGTCCGCGTCTGCTCGATCGCAGTCAGCCCAAGGTCGGTAAACGCCAGTCGCCGGTTGTCCTTGTCGCCCCAGACATGTTCGCTGAGCAGGGGATTGGTGAGCGCCTGTGAAAACGCATCCATTGCCACCATCGCGAGGAGCAAGCTGGGCAGCGGCCCATTGCGTTCGCGCGCCTCGGCGAACAGTCCGATGTAGAATTCGACATTCTCGACCGACCCGTAAAGCGCTTTCAGTTTCGCCGCGACAGCCTTGCGCCGCGCATTTTCCTTGGCATTTTTCGATGTGCCGACAAGTTCG
>JAYUQI010000180.1:0-8992 GCA_043756805.1 Sphingomonas sp. | reverse complement strand
GGGACGCGCCGAAATCGGCGGCTCCGAACAATCGGTCCGCGTGCTTGGCAACGCACAAAATGCTTTTGCTTTGTCGCAGACGAATATTTCGACGGGCGGCGGCCGCACGGTCAAGCTCGCCGACATCGCAGAAGTGCGCGACAGTTATGCCGAACAGCGCACCCTCGCCAAAATGAACGGCCGTCAGGTGCTGAGCTTTTCCATCGAGCGCTCGAAAGGGGCGTCCGATGTCGACGTCTACCGCGCCGTGAACAAAGAGCTCGACGCGCTGAAAAAATCGAATCCGAAAGTGAAATATACCGAGTTGTTCACCAGCGTGAATGATACGATGGATCAGTATAAATCAGCGATCCATGCCATGATCGAAGGGGCCGTGCTTGCGGTTCTCGTCGTCTGGCTGTTCCTGCGCGATTGGCGCGCGACGCTCATTTCGGCGATTGCGATCCCGCTTTCGGCGATTCCGGCGTTCTGGTTTATGGATTTGATGGGCTTCACGCTCAACTTCCTGTCGCTTCTTGCGCTGAGCCTCGTCGCGGGCGTGCTGGTTGATGATGCCATCGTCGAAATCGAAAATATCATGCGCCACATGCGGATGGGCAAGACCGCTTATCAGGCCTCGATCGACGCCGCCGACGAGATCGGTCTTGCCGTGCTTGCGACAACGATGGCGATTGTCGCGGTCTTCCTGCCTGTCGGCCTGATGCCCGGCGTTTCGGGGCAATTCTTCAAGAACTTCGGGCTTACGGTCGTGGCCGCGGTTCTCGTCAGCCTTGCGGTTGCACGGTTGATCACGCCGATGATGGCCGCTTATTTCCTGAAATCCAAAGGGCATGCGACGCACGGCGAAGGGCCGTTGATGGATGTCTATATGAAGGCACTGTCGTGGACGATGGATTCAAGCGGCGTTGCTGCGCGGCGCGGGCGGACCATGTGGTCGCGGATCTGGGCGCACCGCGTCGATCACCGACTGTGGACAGTTGGCCTCGGTGGGGTCGCGTTCTTGCTTACCATCGTGTCGTTCATGGGCATACCGATGACGTTCCAGCCCGCGGCGAACAATGATTTCAGTCGGGTGCGCATTTTCATGACGCCGGGGACCACGCTGCAACGAACCGAAGTGGTCGCCGATCAGGTGCGTGATATGCTCGCTCAGGCACCAGAAGTCAGCTCGGCCTTTTCACGGATAAATGTCGGCAACGCCAACATCTTTCTGACGCTCCGCAAAGACCGGACGATGACCAGTGTCGAGTTCCAGCGCGCCTGGGCGCCGCGACTGAACAAGATTGCCGATGCGCGCGTGTCCTTCGAATCGCAGTCACAGGGCGGACCGGGCGGCACCGGGCGCGACATCACGATCACCTTGGGCGGCAGTGATCCGGTTCAATTGGTCGGCACGGCCAACAAGCTGCTCGAGGAAATGAAGAGCTTGCCCGAACTGGTGGCCCCGCGCACCAATGCCGATCTTCAGCGTCCCGAAATCATCATCACGCCGCGCACGCAACTCGCCGCCGAACTGGGCGTGACAACGCAAGCGCTCAGCCAGGCAATCCGCATCGCAACGCTTGGCGAGATTGACCAGAATAGTGCGAAATTCTCGCTGACCGACCGCCAGATTCCGATCCGCGTCCAGCTGGGGCAGGCCGCGCGGCAGACGCTGTCGACGATTGAAAACCTGCCTGTTCCGACATCGACCGGTGGATCGGTGCCGCTCAAGGTTGTCGCTGACATCAAGTTCGGATCAGGCCCGGTTATCATTCAGCGCACCAATCAGATCCGGCGTATCACGGTCGGTGCCGATCTTGCGCCCGGCCTCGTCAGCGGTGACGCCATGTCAAAGATCGACGCCCTGCCAACGCTGAAGAACCTTCCGGTGGGGGTTAGCAAGCTGACGCTGGGCGAAGCGAAATGGCAGGGCGAATTGCTGGTCAGTTTCCTCATCGCTGTCGTCACGGGGATCTTGCTGGTCTTCGCGACGCTGGTGTTGCTTTACAAGCGCGTCGTGCCGCCGTTCGTCAACATGGGGTCGCTGCTGCTCGCGCCGCTGGGCGGGGCCATCGCGATACGCTTGGCGGGCTATCCGATCTCGATGCCGGTGCTGATCGGTATGTTGCTGTTGCTCGGGATCGTGGCGAAAAATTCGATCCTGCTCGTCGATTTCGCGCTTGAGGAAATGAACAAGGGCGTGCCGATCCACGACGCGGTGATGGACGCCGGACACAAACGCGCCCAGCCGATCGTCATGACTACCGTCGCGATGGTCGCGGGCATGGTGCCGGTGGCGCTTTCGCTTACGGGCGATGGCAGCTTCCGTGCGCCAATGGGTGTCACGGTGATCGGCGGGCTGATCGTTTCGACAGTGCTCACGTTGCTGATCGTGCCCGCAACCTTCAGCCTTGCCGTCGGTATCGAGCAGCGCGTGGGCCCATGGCTTTCGCGCAAACTGACCAACGGCGGCGAAGGCGCACCGAGCGCGCAACCCGCCGAGTGAGCCTGCGCACTCGATTAAACCCGCTTCAGGGGGGGGCAACGCGGATGCGCGCGGCAGCAACCGGCCTGCTTGTCCTGATGGCCGCCGTTTATCTGACCGCGCGGCTTTATGAACCCGTTCACCCTGCCATCGGGTTTATCCGCGCCTTTGCCGAAGCGGCAATGGTCGGCGGGCTGGCCGACTGGTTTGCGGTGACCGCGCTGTTCCGCCACCCGCTGGGCATTCCCATTCCGCACACCGCGATCATCCCGCGCAACAAGGATCGGATCGGCGATACGCTTGCCTTGTTCCTGCGTGACAATTTCCTCACGCCAGCTGTTGTCGCGCGGCGGATGCGGCGTGTCGATGTGGCCAGCGCAGCAGGGCGCTTTCTGACCAAAGCACCCGATGAGGGGGGCCGGTTCAAGGCCGGTGCTTCGCGCCTCATCGCCAACCTGCTTGAATCGTTCGATCAGGAGCGCCTCGGCGGCATGGTCAAATCGGCAATGGCTGCACGGATAGCCGAGCTCAATCTTGCGCCGCTGCTCGGGCAGGCCTTGAGCGCCGCGATTGCGGAGCAGCGCCATTTGCCGTTGCTCGACGGCATCATCCGCTGGGCCGGCAAAACGCTTAGCGCTAACGACAAGCTGATCCGCGACATGGTGCATAAACAGGCGGGCGGCATTCTGCGCTGGACGGGCCTCGACGAACGGCTGGCCAATGCGATCATCGACGGGCTCCAGAAAATGCTCGACGATATGGCGGCCGAGCCCGACCATCCGTTGCGCGCGAAAGCTGAAGAAGGGCTGGCCACGCTTGCGCATGATCTTCAGCATGACGAAAAGATGCAAAAGCGCGTGGCCAACCTGCGCGATGAAATCCTTGAAAACCCCGCCATGCGCAAATGGCTTGATGGCCTGTGGGAAAGCGCCCGTGCCGCGCTCCTCCGCTCGGCGCGCGATCCCGATGCCGCCCTTGCAGGCAAGTTCGGCGAAGCCCTGCGCCAGCTCGGCGAAACGCTTCAGTCCGACGAAAAACTCCGCATAACGATCAACCGTTTCATGCGCCGCACTGCCGTCGGCGTTACGGCTGGTTATGGCGACGGCATCGTGAAGCTCGTGTCAGACACGGTGCGCGGCTGGGACGCGGAAACCATTACGGGCCGCGTGGAAAATGCCGTCGGGCGTGACCTTCAGTTCATCCGCGTGAACGGAACGGTTGTCGGTGGGCTGGTCGGCGTTGCGCTTCACGCCGTGGATGTCTGGCTTTAGCCCCGATAGTGTCCACCGCCTATTGACACCATACAAATGACCGTTATGTTTTAAGTGTGAAGATCGTAGCAATTCGTCACAGGGGATTGGCGCGCTTTGTTGAAAAGGGTGATTCGTCGAAACTCGATCAGCGGGTTGTCGGGAAACTGCGGGTTCAACTCACATTTTTGATCGGCATGGCGCACAGCGACGAATTTCGCGACCTTGCATTTTGGAAAGCGCACCGGCTGAGCGATAACCGATGGAGCTTTCACGTCACGGCTAATTACCGGATGACCTTTGCCGTAGACGACGCCGCGCAGGAAATTTCGATTCTTGATCTGGAGGATTATCATTGATGAGTACGACCGAAATCACAATGCACAGCCCCAGCCATATCGGCGAATTTGTTCGAGAAATTGTCGAAGGGCATAACCTCAACGTCTCGTCAGGTGCGCGCGTGCTTGGGGTGACGCGTCAGACGCTATCGATGCTGGTCAATGGCAATGGCGGGTTGTCGTCCGATATGGCGCTCCGCATTGAAAAGGCGTTCGGCATTCGCATGGATACGTTGCTTCGTATGCAGACGGCATGGGAAATTGCCGAGGCGCGCAAACGGGCAGACCACATCGCCGTGCCACGCTACTTGGCAGCCTGAGCACCCAACCGTCGTTCCCACGCCAGCGCATCCTTCACAATCCCGTCCAGATCCGCGCGCTTGGGTCGCCAGTCGAGTGTTGCTAATATCCGCGCATTGTCCGCGACCAGTGCATCGGGGTCGCCCGCGCGGCGTGGCGCTATGCGGCGGTCGAGTTTCATGTTGGTCACGCGGTCCACTGCATCGAGGACTTCGTTGACGCTGAACCCGCGGCTGTAGCCTGCGTTCATGATGTGGCTCTCGGTCGGCGATGCGATGAGTTTTTCAAGCGCCGCGACATGCGCATCGGCCAGGTCGCTGACATGGATATAGTCGCGCACCCCGGTGCCGTCGGGCGTGTCGTAATCAGTGCCGAACACACTGACATGGCGGCGCTTGCCGGTGGCGGCTTCGGCAGCAATCTTGATCAGATGCGTCGCGCCCGCTGTCGATTGTCCCGCGCGCCCCGCCGGATCGGCCCCCGCGACGTTGAAGTAGCGTAGTGCGGCATAATTCATCGGATGCGCCGCCGCGGTGTCGCGCAGCATCGCTTCGGTCATCAGCTTTGACATGCCGTAAGGATTGATCGGCACCGTCGGACTGTCCTCGCGCACCGGGATGACTTCGGGAATACCATAGGTCGCGGCCGTCGATGAAAACAGGAAATGTGCGATACCCGCTGTTACTGCCGCTTCGAGCAGGGCGCGTGTCCGCACCGTGTTGTTGAGATAATATTTGAGCGGATCGACGACCGATTCGGGCACCACCACCGACCCTGCGAAATGGACAATCGCGCGGATGCCATGCCTCGCGATCGTCGCCGCGACCACTCCGCCGTCGTCGATATTGCCTTCGACGAACGGCACGTCATCGGGAACCGCAGACCGGAACCCCGTGACCAGATTGTCGATGACAACGACCGGCCAGCCCGCATCGCGAAAGGCAAGCACGGCGTGGCTGCCGATATAGCCGGCGCCGCCGGTAATCAGCACAGGCAGAGTCATTTGGTCCCTCCGGCGAACAAGGGCGCATTGTCGCGAAAGACCGTGTCGAGAAATATTTTCGGCTTTTTCATCAGATTCTGCGGAAAGGTGACGTTCAGCCCGACAATCGCAGCGGCCTGCCCCGCGAAATGGACGCAATTTGCCTTGCCCAGATTATAGCCCTTGGGGCCGCGTGACCGCCAAGTGGCAGTCAGGGCCATCAGCCGGTCATAGGTCGCATCGGGCACGGTCACCGAAAAATGCCTGCGGCTCCTCGCGACATAGGGCGTATCCTTGGTCTCGATGTCGCCTTGCGTTGACCCGAACAGCGCGGCATCGGTTGATCGCGCAGTAAAACCATAGTTGGTGTCGATTGGCGGCCCGCCACGCGCGAGCGTCCCTTTTACCGTGAAAAATGCATGCGGGAACGCCCGCATGCCCAGCGCTTCCATGTCATGCGAATAGAATGTCACTGTGACTTGGGCACGCGCGACGCCGGGCAGGACCGAGGCCAGACAGGCAAACAGGGTCAGTAAATACCGCATACCGGCACCCCTATGGCCGTTTCGATATGGCGCTGTCGAGCCATTTTGCAGCGGCTTCGGGCGATAATTTCTCGCCATCAACCATCAGGTTCGCGCGGCGCATATCCTCGACGCGCACCGCGCCGATCAAGGGACGTAATGCCGCGAGCAACCGCGCATCGCCCGCCGCTGTTGGCCCGATCAACAGCAGCGCATCATAACCCGGGATCACGCCTTTCGGATCAGACAACACGACCAAGCCATCCGCTGCAATCCGCCCGTCGGACGAAAACGCTGAAATCACATCGGCATCGCCCGATTTCAGCGCTTCATACATGAAGGTCGGGCTGAACGCCCGGGTCTTGCCAAAGTTGAGGCCATAGCCCGTGCGGATCGATGCCCATTCGGGCCGGTCGAGAAATTCGAGATCACCGCCCAGCGTCAGTGTCGGCGCGACACGGGCAAGGTCGTCGAGCGTCGCCACTCCCTTTGCTTTTGCCAGGTCGCCGCGCATTGCCAAAGCATAGGCATTCTCAAAACCGAGCGCCCCAAGCGTCGTCACGCGGTGCGTTGATTGTGTCCACGCAGCGATTTCGGCATTCATCGCGGGACGCGACGGCACGTCGCTGCGCTTCATCTCGTTGGCCCACAGCGTGCCCGCATAATCGACATAGACGTCGATATCATTGGCCCCCAGCGCCGAGAATACCACGGCGGACCCAAGGTTTTCCTTGTAACGCACCTTATATCCTGCCGCTTCGAGCCGTTGCCCGATCACGCGGGCGAGAATGAATTGTTCGGCGAAGTTCTTTGCTCCGATCGTCACCGTCGTCGTCGCTTTTGACCAACTGACAACAATCGCGGCGGGGACGATGATCGCCGCGGCCAGCGGGATCGCCCACAACCAGCGCCGCCGCGTCGCAATGCCGTTCGTCGCGACCGCAAGCATGCCATCGACGACCAGCGCCAGCCCCGCTGCCGCGAAACATCCCGTCAGCACCAGCACCCAATTCTGGGTCTGCAGTCCTGAAAAAATAATGTCGCCAAGGCTCGGCTGACCGACGGTTGTCGATAGCGTCGCCGCACCGATCGTCCACACTGCCGCCGTCCGCACGCCGCCCATCACTGCCGTCAGCGCGAGCGGTGCTTCGACAATGTGCAGCTTTTGCCAGCGCGTCATGCCGATGCCGTCCGCAGCTTCGATGATGGCGGGGTCAATCCCGTTCAAGCCGATCACGGTGTTCCGCAGAATCGGCAGCAACGCATAGAGCGCAAGCGCCAGCAGCGAGGGCAAAAAGCCAAGCGCCTGAAACGACAGCGCGAGCAGCAAAGGGTAAAACAGCGCGAGCAATGCCAGCGAGGGGATCGTCTGGACGATGCTGGCAAGGCCCAGCGCCACGCGCCCGAACCGGGGGTACCGCGCAGCAAATACCCCAAGTGGCAAAGCGATCAGTGCGCCGAGCAGCATCGCCGCGGCCGCGAGCACGATATGCGACGCCAGCAACGGCGGCACGCGGTCAAAGGCGTCCGCCCAGCTCACGTCCGCAACCCCGCCAGCCGCGCTGCCTGATCCCTCGGAATCGCCACGAGCGTCTGCGCCGCCGCACCGCCCGCGCCACCCAGAAGCGCCACTGGCGTCTCATCGGCAACGATCCGGCCCGCATTGATCACAATCACGCGGTCGGCCAGCAACAATGCTTCGGCCATATCATGCGTCACCATGATGCTGGTCAGCCCCAAGCGGTCATGCAACGCCCGGAAACTCCGCCCCAGCGCATCACGCGTGACCGGATCGAGCGCGCCGAACGGTTCATCCATCAGCATCAGACCGGGTGCGCGCGCCAACGCTCGGGCAAACCCCACGCGCTGCCGTTGTCCGCCCGACAAAGTCTCGGGCAAGCGATCCGCGAAATCCTGTGGCAGGTCGACGAGCTCGAGCAATTCGGCGACACGTTGTTCCCGATCACCCTGAGCCTGTCGAAGGGCCGCGATCCGCAACGGCATCGCGATGTTCGCGGCAACGCTCAAATGCGGGAACAGGCCGACGCCCTGAATGACATAGCCGATCCGCCGCCGCAGGCTGTGCGACTCGCTGTCCGAAACATCGGTTCCATCGACGAGAATGCGCCCGCTGTCGGGCACAACCAGCCGGTTGATCGATTTCAGCAGCGTCGATTTGCCCGATCCCGATGCGCCAACCAGCGCAACAAATGCGCCGCCGTCCACGAAAAGCGTAACGTCCGCGATGCCACCGCCACCGACATAGCGCTTGGTCAACGCGTCGAGCGCAACGGCGGGGCCATGATTTGTCTTGCCTTCGCTCACATTTGCCGTTGTGACGGCGGAAGGACTTCGGGTCAAAGGAACACATGCGTGAAAGCAATTTTCATCACCGGTGGCGGATCGGGCATCGGGCAGGCAACCGCTGTGTTCTTCGCCAACAAGGGCTGGTTCGTCGGGCTGGCCGATGTCAACGCAGCCGGCCTCGCCGAAACCGCTGCGCTGCTGCCCGCCGATCAGTCATCGCAACACATGATGGACGTCCGCGACCGGGCGGCGTGGGAAAGCGCCCTGGCTGACTTCGCCGTCAAAAGCGGCGGCCAGCTCGACATCCTGTTCAACAATGCCGGGATCGGCAGCGGCGGGCCGCTCGCGATCATGACCGAAAGTGAAATCGAGCGCGTCCTCGACATCAATCTGAAAGGCGTTTTCTGGGGCGCACAGGCTGGTTTCCCGTATCTCAGGAAAACCGCTGGTTCGGCGCTGGTCAGCACGTCCTCGGCGGCGGGGCTTTATGCTGGCCCCGGCATGTCGGTCTATTCGGCCACCAAATTCGGCGTCCGCGCGATGACTGAATCGCTTGATCGCGAATGGGCCGCCGACGGCGTAAAAGCGCGGACGATCATGCCGAGCTTCATCGACACTCCATTGCTTGATGGCGTCAGCGCCGGGTCGAACGAAGCGATCCGTGAAACTGTGCGCAATGCCGGGCTCGAATTCACGCCGGTCGAAAAAGTCGCGCAAGCTGTGTGGGATGCGGCCCACGGCGAGCGTGTCCATACAGTGGTCGGCAAGACGGCGCGTCGTCTGAAATGGGCGACAACATGGGCCCCGTGGCTTTTGCCCAAAAC
>JAYUQI010000179.1:0-9004 GCA_043756805.1 Sphingomonas sp. | reverse complement strand
TCTTCAGTTTGGGCATTTTCGTCCTTTCGAATGACGTCCCTGAAGTCGCCTTGGCAGCCCTTTCAGCCAGGCGATTCGTAGCGGGTCGTGCTTTGAAGATGGCGCAGCTAGGGCGAAACCGCGCAAAAGGCAAGCCTTTCAGGCCAAACCCTGCAACGCGCCGCCCAGCGCTTGCGATCGATGCAATGCCGACGATTTTTGAACCATCCGCGGCAACGCCAGATACTGCGTTGGCGACATCCCCATGAAGTATCTGAAATCGCGGATCATATGGCTTTGGTCGGTGTATTGTGGATCGAGAAAGTCAGGCCACTCGGCATAGGGCCGCGACTGGAAAACATCGAGCATCCGCAAAAAGCGCTGGCGGCGCAGCAGCAATTTCGGCGGGAAGCCGAACCGTTTTTTGCAGAACCGGGCGAGCGCCGACGGGTGGCGGCCCATTGCCTCGGCGAGCTGCTCCATATCGCCGATCACCGGATTGTTGAGCAGCGCGTGAACACGGGCAACCTGATCACTTGCGTCGCGCGAAGACAGGTTGCGCAGCATGCCGAGAAAAAACGAGTCAACGATGCTGAACTTTTCCTTGGCCGTTGCCGCTTGAACCACCGATTCGAACAGCGGCTCAGCGGCCATGCCGATGATCGATCCAAGCGGCACCGATTTGTCGGCGATGCGGCTCACGTCATTGTCCCAGAATTTCGCATATCCTGCGGGTAGAAGTCCGATGCCGATCATGCAGCAGCGCTGGACCGTAAATCCGACGGCCTTGCTCGCTGGGCCTTGAATGACAGGTTGGTTGATGAATCGACCGCTATCATCGCCTGTGTCGACCGCGAAACCGCCATTATAAATCAACCGGACGCTACCCCATTCGGGCACCGACAGGTCGTTGATCGGCTCGGTGCTATCTATTTCCGACAAATAGTAAGACGAAATATAGGGGCGGAGTGCCACCGATGGCTGCACGATGCGCAGTGACAATGGAGATGGCGCCGATTTGGTCATCAGGCGGCGGCGAAAGCCAATGCTTCCAGCACATCTTCCAGCCGCGCCGGATCGCCTAGTGCAATGACATCACCGCTGCTGTCGGCATTGAGCGGGTTGCCCGCCCAGTCGCACATCGTTCCGCCCGCGCCTTCGACAATCGGGATCAGTGCAGCAAAATCATGCAGTTTCAGCCCTGCCTCGACGACCAGATCGACGTGCCCCGACGCGACTAGACCGTAATTATAGCAATCGCCGCCATAGATCAGTCGACGCCGCGCGACTTTGCTGGCGAGGCTCAGGAACGGCCCCGCCTGATCCTCGCCAAACAGATGAGGTGACGTCGTTGCCAGCAACGCTTGATCCAGCATCGCACAAGGGCGGGTGCGGACAGCGGCGCCGTTGAACGTCGTCGGCTTGCCCGTCGCGCCGACCCAGCGTTCTCTGGCAATCGGCTGGTCGATGACGCCCAGCACCGGCCAGCCCTCGACCATCAGGCTGATCAGCGTGCCGAAGATCGGCCGCCCGGCGATAAAACTCGTGGTGCCATCAATCGGATCGAGCACCCAGACACGCCCTGTTGTCCCCGGTTTTTCGCCATATTCCTCGCCGATAATCCCGTCGCGCGGATATTCGGCTTCGATGATCCGGCGCATCGCCGCTTCTGCAGCGCGGTCGGCTTCGGTGACGGGCGACGCGTCGGCTTTGTCCTCAAGCGTGTAGGCACTGCGGAAGAACGGGCGGATCGCCTCTCCTGCCGCGTTGGCGAGGGCACCAGTAAGAGCGATGTCGGCGAGGGTCATTTTTTTCGGGATTGCGATTTCGGCAAATGCTTATGCATCTGCGCAAGCTCGACAATGGCCTTGTCGGCCTCGTTTTGGCGCTTTAGCTTTCGGCTCTCCGTGAACTGACCATACTGCAGTTCTGCGTATTGCTTCGCGTCATTCATGCTCACCCGACCGCCGTGGTTCAAAACGACGCGGCTTAGTTGTCGAAGCTGCGAATCAAGCAGTAGGGTCACGTCAGACATTTTGATCAGTTTGCCGAGTTCAGACTGATCTTCGAAAATGTCTAGCACGATCGTCGTGAGCCTATTCAGCTCTTTAATCTCACCTTCCATGAGATAGTTTTTCGAGGTGCTCACATCTGTTTTTCGGATGTTGTCATTCACCCAATTCGTCAAACCCATGTTCTCGGAATCAGATCGGGCACGGTCTTTGATTATTTCTGCTGGGGTATGTGATGTGACAGCGTAAATCAGCTTGGCTTGTGTATTGCGATAAAAATCCTGCCACTGCCCTGTTGCGCCATCATAGTCTTGGCACATTGCGCATATCCGGCGCAGTTCGCGATAGACGTTTGCCTCATCCGAACGAATGTCGCGAATGATCTCGCGAAGCTCAGAAAGGCGATCTCGATTCTCGGGCCGCTTTAACCGTTGATGATCGACCACGAAACCTTTGGTAGCAAACTGCACGAGTTTGCCTGTCGCCCACCGCCGAAAAAGCGTCGCTGTTTTCGACGACGTTCGATAACCAACCGAAATTATCATATCGAGAGCATAGAGAGTGACTGGTTTGGCGGACGATGCAATTTGCATTTTTTGCAAATTGCTATCGTTCAGCTCCCCCTCTTCCAGAATACCGGCGATATGTCGCGACACCACCGAAACATCTTTGCCGTATAGCTCGGCGATTTGCGCTTGCGTCATCCAAAGTTGATCGCCCTGATAATGAAGTTCCACCTCTGCCCCGGCATCGGTGCCATAAATCAAGAAGCGATCACCTGTTTGTTCGTCTTCGACAAGCCGAACAGGGTCGGTATCGGGGCTTTCAACGGACATGGAACATCACTAGAACATCATCAAATAAGGGTCAACTTTCAATCGAACAGCGACGACACGCTACTTTCGTCTGCGATCCGCTTGATCGCTTCGCCGAGCAGTGGCGCGATCGTCAGCGGGCGAATTTTCTTGGCCTCGCCCATGCCGTCGGGCAGCTGGATCGAATCGGTGATCACCAGTTCGGTCAGCTCGGACCCCTCGACGCGCGCAACAGCGCCGCCGGAGAGCACGCCGTGGGTGACATAAGCGACAACCCCCGCCGCACCCGCTTCTTTCAGCGCGGCAGCGGCGTTGCACAATGTCCCCGCCGAATCGACAATGTCATCGATCAGGACGCAGAATCGCCCTTCGACATCGCCGATGATGTTCATGACTTCGCTTTCGCCGGCTTTCTCGCGGCGTTTATCGACAATGGCGAGCGGCGCGTTGTTGAGCCGCTTGGCCAGCGCGCGCGCGCGCACCACGCCGCCGACGTCGGGCGACACGACGGTGATGTTATCGCTGGGAAACCGCGCCTGAATATCAGCGGACATCACCGGCGCCCCGAACAGATTGTCGGTCGGAATATCGAAAAAGCCCTGAATCTGCCCCGCGTGCAGATCGATCGAGAGCACACGGTGCGCGCCCGCGACAGTAATCATGTTCGCGACCAGCTTGGCCGAAATCGGCGTGCGCGGCCCCGGCTTGCGGTCCTGCCGGGCATAACCGAAATAGGGGATGACCGCCGTAATCCGCTTGGCCGACGCGCGTTTCAGCGCATCGATACAGATCAGCAATTCCATCAGATTGTCGTTCGCCGGAAATCCCGTCGATTGCAGGACAAACACATCCTCGCCGCGCACGTTCTCATGGATTTCAACGAAGACTTCCTCATCGGCAAAGCGCCGCACACTCGCCTTTGTCAGCGGAATTTCGAGATAATCGGCAACCGCTTGCGCCAGTGGCAGATTCGAATTGCCCGTTAGTAATTTCATCGCGGTGCAACCCCTTTTGTCTCGCGCGTAAATTGCCTTGTTCGGGCGTTCCCTAGTCGCCGAAGCCGCGCTAGGGAAGGGCTATGACCGACCACCTCAAGATCGCATTCGCCCAGATGCCGCAGCGCGTCGGCGACCTGCGCGGCAATGCCGATGCCATGCTGAGCAAACGGGCCGAAGCGGGCGACGTCGATCTGATCGTTTTCCCCGAAATGCAACTGATCGGCTACCCGGCGGAGGACATGATCGAAAAACCGGCGCTCTCGGCACAAGCCTCGGTCGAACTGCACCGCTTGGCGCGCGCGACCAGCGATGGCGGCCCTGCGATGATTGTCGGCACGCTGATCCGCGAAGGTGACGCGCTCTATAACTCGGTGGTTTTGCTCGATGGCGGCACCGTCGCGGCGGTGCGGCACAAGCATGAACTGCCCAACTATGGCACTTTCGATGAAAAGCGGCACTTTGACGCGGGGCCACTGCCCGATCCGATCCTGTTCAAGGGCGTGACGATCGGCATCCCGATTTGCGAGGATGTCTGGTTTCCCACGGTCTGCGCAAACCTCAAGGCGAAGGGGGCTGAATTCATTCTCGCAATGAACGGCAGCCCCTATGAGATCGACAAGGATGATTATCGCGCGTCGAAAGTCGCGGGCGCACGGGTGGCAGAGATTGGTCTGCCCTTTGCCTATCTCAACCGCACCGGCGGGCAGGACGAACTGGTCTTTGACGGGGCGTCTTTCATCCTCAACGGCGACGGGACGAAAGCACATCAGCTGCCCGATTGGGAGGATGCGCTGCGCATCACCGAATGGACGCGCGGCCCGGATGGCTGGGCTTGCGACAATGGCGAAATCTGCGCGCTCGAACCGTTCCCGGCCGACACATGGCACGCGATGATGATTGGTCTGCGCGATTATGTGAACGCAAACCGTTTTCCCGGCGTCATCCTTGGTCTGTCGGGCGGGATCGATTCGGCCATCTGCGCCGCACTTGCCGCCGATGCGCTGGGACCCGACCGCGTGTGGTGCGTGATGCTGCCCAGTCGGTTTACGTCACAGGAGAGTCTCGATGATGCCGCTGAATGTGCGCGCATGATCGGGTGTCGGCTCGACACCATCCCCATCGCGCCCGCTGTCGAAGCATTTGACGTCATGCTGTCGGGGTCGTTCGCCGACAAAGACTATGATTTGACCGAAGAAAATATCCAGTCGCGCATTCGCGGCGTTACGCTGATGGCGCTGTCCAACAAGTTCGGGCCGATGCTGGTGACGACGGGGAACAAGTCCGAAATGGCGGTCGGCTATGCGACGATTTATGGCGACATGGCGGGCGGCTATAACCCGATCAAGGATGCCTATAAAATGACGGTGTTTGCGCTGGCGAAGTGGCGCAATGCCAACAAGCCGCGCCTTGGTCTCGGTCCTGATGGCCCCGTGATGCCCGAAAGTATTATTACCAAGCCACCGAGCGCCGAACTTCGCCCCGACCAGAAGGATTCGGACAGCCTGCCCGATTATCACATCCTCGATCCCATCCTGATGGGCCTCATCGAGGAAGAACTGTCGGTCGATGATGTCGCCGCGCGCGGCTTCGACCGCGATGTTGTCGCGAAAATCGAACGCCTGCTCTACACCGCCGAATATAAGCGGCGTCAGGCACCCCCCGGCGTCAAGCTCGGCAAGAAATATTTCGGCCGCGACCGCCGCTATCCGATCACCAATGCGTTTCGGACGGGATAGACACCACCCAAAATTCCGGCTAGTTTATTAGCCAGAGTGAGGCTGTATGTATGCGAAACGTTGCGCTGAGCGAAGCAAAGGATCGTTTGTCCGAGTTCGTCACCGCCGCACAGGCGGGCGACGAAATCGTGATTATGCGTCACGGCAAAGCGGCGGCAAAGCTTGTCGCAGTGACCGATCAGGACCTGATCGAAGCGCGCGCGCGCGCGGCGTGGGACCGGCTGAAAGCAATGCGCGACGTCATGCGGGCCGAAGGACGGACGGCGACGATGGCGGAAATGATTGCTTGGAAAAATGAAGGTCGCCCCTGAGCGTGCATATTGTCGATGCATGCATGATGGGGCCGCTGATCATTCCGGACGAAGCAGGCGAGCTTTATGACGGTCTGTTGCCGATACTTTCCTCCGGCAAAACAGTCGTCCCCGGACACTGGCGTCTGGAAGTTGCCAATCTGGGCCGGATGGCTGTTCGTAAGCGACGGCTCAGTTCGAGTCAGTTGGCACAAGTCATGGAGGCGATGGCCGGCTTTCATGTCAACATTGATGTCGAAACCAACGGTCAGGCGTGGACACGAACGCTCGACCTGTCTTCGCAGCATGACCTTACAGTCTATGATGCGGCTTACCTTGAGCTTGCCATGCGTCTCGACATGACACTTGTGACGCGCGACGGGCGGCTGGCCGCAGCGGCCCGATCCGAGAATGTCCCGCTGGAATCCGCATGACCATCACCACACGCTTCGCTCCGTCGCCCACGGGCCGCCTGCATGTCGGCAATATCCGCGCCGCGCTCCACAATTACTTGTGGGCGAAAAAGCATGGCGGCCGTTTCTTGCTGCGTATCGATGATACCGATGCCGAACGCTCGACTGAAGCCTTTGTCGAGGCGATCCGCACCGATCTCGACTGGCTCGGTCTGACGCGCGATGGCGAGGCGCGGCAATCCGCGCGTTTTGCGCTTTATGAGGCGCAATTCGAGCAGCTGCGGGCTGCGGGCCGCGTCTACCCCGCCTATGAAACGCCGCAGGAACTCGACCTCAAGCGCAAAGTGCAGCTCGGTCGCGGCCTGCCCCCGGTTTATGATCGCGCCGCGCTGCGCGATCGCGCGCCCGAGGGCATCGCCCCGCACTGGCGTTTCAAGCTCGATCATGACGCCATGATCACATGGGATGACGGCGTGCGCGGGGCACAGTCGTTCGACCCGAAAACCATGTCCGACCCCATTGTCCGCCGCGCCGATGGCTCGTGGCTCTATCTCTTGCCCAGCGTTATCGACGACATCGACTTAGGCATTACCGATGTCGTGCGCGGCGAGGATCATGTCTCGAACACCGCGACACAGCTTCAGATGTTTTCGGCGCTCGGGGCTGCGCCGCCGCGATTCGCGCATGAAGCGCTGCTGACCGGGAGCGAGGGCAAACTCTCGAAACGACTCGGCGCGCTCGGCTGCGATGAACTGCGCGAGGCCGGTGTCGAACCGATGGCGTTGCTGGCGTTGCTCGCGCGGCTGGGCACGAGCGATCCGGTCGAGCCTGTGACTGAGATGCAGCCGCTGATCGAAACCATCGACTTTCACCGCTTCGGCCGCGCGCCTGCACGGTTCGACATGGCCGAACTCGAAGGGCTGAATGCCAAGATCATCCATCATCTTCCCTATGATGCCGTCGCGGACCGCTTGCCCGCAGGAATGGATGCGGCGGTATGGGAAGTCGTGCGCCCCAACCTGAAAACCATCGCCGACGCCGCTGACTGGTGGCATGTGATCGAAGGGCCAGTCGAGGCCCGCAACGACTCCGCAGATGCCGATTTCCTCGCCGAAGCTGCAGCGTTCGCGGCGGATTTGGATTGGTCGACCGACCCCTGGCACGCCCTGACAAATGCCCTCAAGACGTCAACCGGCCGCACCGGCAAAGCATTGTTCATGCCCCTACGGCGCGCCCTCACGGGCCGCGACCACGGCCCGGACATGGCGGCATTGTTGCCGTTGATCGGGAAGGATCGTGCTTTGCAGAGGTTGATTGTTTAAGCGCTCGCACCCCAACCCGTTCGGGCTGAGCTTGTCGAAGCCTTGTCCTTGTTCTTCGGACGTCGCGCAAAAGAAGGACAGCCCTTCGACAAGCTCAGGGCGAACGGGTATTTGGATTTGGAGGATTATCACTGATGGCCATTACCCTTCATTCGAGTTTTGCCGTGCACCCCGGCGCATGGCTGCGGTCCGAAATCGTCGAGCCGACCGGGTTGAGCGTCACGATGATGGCCGAAAAGCTGCACGTGACGCGACAGGCGATGAGTAGCTTGCTCAATGGCCGGGCCGGCCTCTCCGCCGAAATGGCAATCCGCTTTGAAAAGGCTTTCGGGCTACGCGCCGACACGCTGCTACGGATGCAAGCCGCGCATGATCTTGCGGGGGCACGGGCGCATGAGCGAGAGATAAGAGTGGAGCGGATTGCGGCTTGACGAGCCGACCATTGCCTTTTCGTTAACCCGTGTCTTCCACATCTTCCGTCAGCTTCGCCTTCTCTTTAAGCGGAATTTCTGTAGGCAACGGGTTAGCGCGCTCACCTTTTTTGCCTCGCCGCCTGAACTTGCTTTGATACTCCCGGCGTTGCTTCGTAACTTCATAAAGAACAATGCCTGAGCTTGTGCCGAGGTTGAGGCTCTCAATCATCCCGAACATCGGAATGTTGACGCACATTTCGCTACGTTTCACAGCCTCGTCGCTGATGCCAACGGCTTCACTTCCAAACCACACTGCGAGTTTTGTGAAAGCCGTATAGTCACCCTTATGGAGGAGGACATTCTTTTGGCCCTTGATGTGCGGTGACGTAACGACCGATCGAAAGCTCTTCTTTTCGAGATAATCAAAACACTCCTCGGTGCTGTCGAAGCGCTTCACAAACGTCCACTTGACCGCCGAGACAGATGTCTTCGATAGAGATTTCCGTTCGCGCAGTTCCTGCCAATCATCTGACAGCGAGTGGCGAGGATCGACGACATATACCTTTTCTACGCCCAACGCGTTTACGTTACGGATTACAGTTCCGATGTTCCGTATCTCGCTGGGACACTCGAGCACGGCGATAAGATGTTTGCAGCGAAAAGGCTTTACCTCATCTGCACGAATTCTCACTGAACGGCGTGGCTTGGGCTGATCCTCAATCACTACTTCATCTGCCATTAAACTTCTCCTCAATCCACCCAACGGCATCCCCCCAATCATCAATCCTTGCATGCGCATCCGTCGCCGCCGGCGTCCGCGCCGCGATGAACGGCTCGGCGATCATGTGCAGGCGCCACACGTCGGGGGCGTGTTTGGCGACGCTCGTGTGATGATGCGCGAGGTCGTCGACGAACACGGTCACGCTTGGTGCGAATTCCGCAACCAGCCGCGCGACGGGGTCGCCTTTGCCGCCCTGGTTGGACTCGACGCGGTGGGTGATGCCGTGGCCGGTCAGCTGGACCGCG
>JAYUQI010000178.1:0-3266 GCA_043756805.1 Sphingomonas sp. | reverse complement strand
CCGGGGACCGCGCTGTGGGTGGGTGAGGGGGTCGATCACTATTTCGGCAAGAACATCCAGCGCCTTAGCCGGGATGCGCCCGACCAATCAGCGGCGTTCCGCGTCATGCTCGACATTGTGAATCGCTATATCGCTGCAACGGTCGAAGACGACCGCGCGGCCCGTCGCTGGCTCAGGGCTGACGGTCCGAAACGCGCTGGCCCTCGCCTCACCGCGCGCTGGGCGGTCAATCGGCAAGACTAAGAAAGGATATCGATGCCCGCCTTTATCGTTGCGACTGTCCGGATCACGGCACCGGAAGCCTTTGGCCACTATGTCCGCGCGATTGACGGGCTCGCCGAACGCCATGACGGGCGCTATATTCTCCGGGGGTTGGTAACGGCAATGCTTGAGGGTGATGGCATGACCGGCGAGCGCGTTGTCGCAATCGAATTTCCCGATGTCGCCGCAGCACGCGGTTTTGATGATTCGGCGGTCTACCAAGAGGCGAAACTTGAACGGTTGGGTGCTGCGATGTTGCAGATGCGGCTGGTCGAGGACTGATCAATCAGAAGGATGGCGATGCTTACCAAACCGACCGACGATATTGAAAAATTCCTGGCCCGCGATCATCGGCTGTTCATTGATGGGCAGTGGGTCGAGCCCGGGTCGGACCGCCTGATCGAGGTCGAGAATCCATCGACCGAAACCATCATTGCGCGGATGCGATCAGCTTCACGCGATGACCTTGACCGCGCGGTTGCGGCGGCACGCACGGCGCTCGACGGACCATGGGGCCGAATGCCCCCCGCTGAGCGCGCCCGCCTGCTTTTTCGCCTCGCCGATCTGGTTCAGGCAGCAGCGATCGAACTCGGCCAGCTATCGACTCTGGAGAACGGCATGCCGTTCTGGATGTCGATGGACAAGCTGTCGGACTTTTGCCCCGAGCTGATCCGCTACTACGCGGGATGGACGACCAAGGTGACTGGCGACACGCTGCCAGCCGTGCCGATCAGGGGCGAGGCGAGCGACTGGCTTGTTTATACATTGCGTGAGCCCGTGGGTGTCGTCGGTGCGATTATCCCCTGGAATGCGCCGGCGTCGATGATCACGTTGAAAGCTGCGCCTGCGCTTGCCGCAGGTTGTACGGTGGTCTTGAAACCGGCCGAACTGACGCCGCTTCTTGCGATCCGTTTTACCGAGTTGATCGAGGAAGCGGGCTTCCCGGCTGGCGTGTTTAACCTGGTTCAGGGCTATGGTGACGACATTGGCGACGCGATTGCGCGCCATCCGGGGATCGACAAGATTGCCTTCACCGGATCGACAGCGGTGGGCAAAGCCATCGTCCGTGCCGCTGCCGACGATTTGAAGCGTGTCAGCTTGGAGCTCGGCGGCAAATCGCCTTTTATCGTTTGCGCCGATGCAGACCTCGATGTTGCAGCCCCTCTAGCTGCCGCGGCTTGCTTCTTCTTGTCCGGCCAGAATTGCATGGCAGGCACGCGGTTGTTCGTCGATCACGCCATCGCCGACGAATTCGAGGAACGGCTAATCGTGGCGGCAAAGACTTTCGTTGTGGGCGATGGCTTCGCGCCCGGCACGATGATCGGCCCGGTGATTTCGGCGCGGCAGCTGGCGCGCGTCAAAGGCTTTATCGATGAAAGTGACGCGGCGGGGGCAAAGCGCATTTTCGGCGGTAATGTGCCCGACCGAACAGGCTATTTTGTCGAGCCGACGATCTTCACCAATGTGACGCCCGGCATGCGCCTTGCCCGCGAGGAAGTGTTCGGCCCCGTGCTTGCCGTCCAGCGCTTTTCGGGCGGCGATGAACGTGAGTTGCTGGGCCGCGTCAACGGCACGACTTATGGTCTGTCGGGGTCTGTTTGGACACGCGACATTTCGCGCGCGATCCGCATTGCCAAGCATGTCGATTCAGGACAGGTCGGCATCAACGCGCATGCTGCGATCAGTGCCGAAACCCCTTTTGGCGGCAACAAGCAATCGGGCTGGGGTCGCGAATTTGGGCGCGAAGGACTTGATGCCTATCTCAAGACCAAGGCGGTAAGCATCAACCTAGGGCCGCACTTGGCCTAAACATGGCCGGTGCGGCGGGCGTGGCACTAGGTGCTGCTCCAGCTCTGGCAAAGAGTCACTAAAAGACCGCGACAGGCTCTTTGAGCCGCTCGCTAAACCGATGAGGTGAAGAAATTTAGCGGCAGTGGGGGCGCGACTGACTACCCCAACTGCCCCGGGAAATGGGCTTCATGATTGGCGGCATACCAATCGGCAATCGCTTCGCGCTTTGGCCACCAGACGCCGTCATGGGACTTTGCGTGAGCGATAAACTCACGCAACGCCCTGATCCGGTGCGCGCGCCCTGATACGTGGGGATGCAGGCCGATGTTCATGATCCGCGCCGTTTTTTGACCATCAGCATAGAGCGCATCAAACTCCTCGATCAGCTGATCGCGGAACTGGTCAGTCGTCAGCGCTTGCCGCGTCACCATCGTAAAATCATTGATGACGTTGGAATAAGGCACCCCGACAATCGGGCCGTGGTTGGTGCGGATCATGAACGGTTGATCGTCGTTCATGATGTCGCAGTATAATTTGAAGCCCTGTTCTGCGAGGATGCCGGGCGTGTTGAGCGTGCCGCGCAGTGAGGAGGATAACCAACCGACGGGGCGGTGACCGACATAGTGCTCATAGACGGCGATAGACCGAAGGATCACATCGCGCTCCGCCGCTTCATCGTGCGCAAAGTTGGTGAGGAGCTCGCCCTGTTCAAAATTATGCGCGAGCAATTCCCATCCGCGTTCCAGCACCGCGTCGGTCATCTCGCGCCGCCGCTCAAACGTGACTGCATTGGTGGTGCAGCTGGCGGCGACATTCATCTCGTCGAACAGGTCGAACAGCCGCCAGATGCCAACCCGCTGGCCATATTCTCGCCAAGTGAAATTGGGAAAATCGGGGATATTGCCGGGCAGTATATCCGGGAGGATTGCAGGCCCACCGGCATAATAGGGCTTATCCGTGTCCTTGGTCAGATCCCAGGTTTCGAGATTGAAGGTGAAAATGATAGCCAGCCCCTCGCCGCCGGGCCAGCGGATCGGGTTGCGTTTCGGCAAAGGCACATAATCATATTCGAGCATGGGGTGCTTTCTTAGGGTCAGGACCTGTTAAATTCGCGGTCGTGATGGCATCCAGAAGGGGTGATATGCAAGGAGAGGGCGTGAAAGCGTGGCCCTTGCCACGGTGAGCGTTCTCGACGCGGCAGATCGCCCTTATGG
>JAYUQI010000177.1:0-3267 GCA_043756805.1 Sphingomonas sp. | reverse complement strand
TTATGCCAAGGACGCAGACCGCCGGATGCCGCCCGCCTCCATGGCCAAGATGATGACGGTCTATGTCGCGTTCGACATGATCAAGAAGGGCGAGCTGAAGCTCGATCAGATGATGGAGGTCCGCCCCGAGACCTGGACAAAATGGCATGGCCCTGCAGCAGGTTCGACGATGTTTCTCTCGACGGGAGAGAAAGTCAGTGTCGAAAATTTGTTGAAGGGTATTGTGACGCTGTCGGGCAATGACGCATGTGTTGTCCTCGCCGAAGGTATTTCGGGCACCGAGGCAGTGTTTGTGCAGCGGATGAACGATGCCGCGAAGAAGCTCGGCCTTGCGAGCAGCCAGTTTGGCACATCGAACGGATGGCCTGATGAAGGACGGACCTACACAACGGCACGCGACCTTGCGACGCTTGCGAAGGCGACGATCGAGGATCATCCCGATCTGTACAAGCGCTTCTATTCGTTGAAAGAGTTTACCTGGGGCAAAACGCTGGGATCGGGCGCAGCGATCACGCAGGCCAATCGTGACCCGCTGCTCGGCCGCGTCGCTGGGGCGGATGGCTTGAAAACGGGCCATACCGACGAGGCCGGCTATGGCTTTACCGGCTCGGCCGATCAGGGCGGACGTCGCCTCGTCATGGTCGTTGCCGGGCTCGACAGCTTCAACGGGCGGATCACTGAATCCGTCAAATTCATGGATTGGGGATTCAAGGCCTGGGCGACGAAGCCTCTGTTTCCGAAAGGCAAGAAGGTCGAAACCGCCAATGTTCAGCTTGGCGATGCCTCGACCGTCGGCCTGGTCGCACCACGCAATCTGGCCGTGACGCTGCCCGCTGGGGCCGCGGCCAACATGACCGTAAAGGTCGTTTATAACGGCCCCATCAAGGCACCGATCAAAGCCGGACAGCATATTGCTGATCTTGTCGTCACCACGCCTGAGACGGGGGCGCAGACGATGCCGCTTGTGGCCGAGGCCGATGTTGGCGAGGCAGGCTTCTTCGGTCGCCTGTGGGCTGGGCTGAAGTCGCTCGTCGGGGCGTGACGCGCGGCAAGTTCATCACGCTTGAAGGCGGCGAGGGGGTCGGCAAATCAACACAGGCGGCGCGTCTGGCTGATGCTCTGCGCGCGCGTGGCATCGACGTTGTCGTGACGCGCGAACCGGGCGGGACGCCGGGCGCCGAAGCGATCCGTGACTTGTTGATGACCGGAAGCGAAGATCGCTGGAGCGCGCGGGCAGAGGCATTGCTGTTTGCCGCCGCACGCGCGGATCATGTCGAGAAAGTGATAAAACCGGCGCTGGAACGTGGTGACTGGGTGATTTGCGATCGGTTTATCGATTCAACGCGCGCGTATCAGGGCGGGGCGGGGGGCGTGTCGGATGAGGACATTCTTGCGCTGCACCAAATTGGCAGTGGGGGGCTATTGCCTGACCGGACATTTCTTTTGACACTATCAGAATCAGAGGCCGCAGACCGCGTAAGAAGGCGGGTAGGTATAGATGATGATCGTTTTGGCGCGCGCAATCTTGATTACCATCGCCGCCTCAATGCCGCATTTGGTCAGCTTTCTGACAACGAACCATATCGATTCCGGCAAATCGACACTTTTGGATCGGTCGAAGGTATCACTCGACACATAATTGCAGAACTGAGTGACCTCCTGTGAAACTCCACGGCCTTGACCTGCAAATTGCCACACTCCGCGCCGCTATGGCGGGGGAGCGTATGCATCATGCGTGGCTGCTCGCCGGACCGCGCGGGGTGGGCAAGGGCAGTTTCGCCGAACACGCTGCTCGGTTGCTACTCGGTGCCGACGATCCAGCGTCGCAGGGCGCTAGCCTGATCGACGCGGGAAGCCATCCTGATTTCCGACGCCTTGAACGATTGCCCAACGAGAAAACCGGCAACCTCGCGCGGAACATTACCGTCGATCAGGTACGCCTTCTCCGCGCGTTATTTGCGACCGGAACGGCGATCTGCGACCGGCGCGTTGTCATCATCGACAGCATCGACGACATGGAACGAGGCGCGGCCAACGCGCTGCTCAAGAGCCTTGAGGAGCCGCCCGCAAGCACCATTTTCCTGCTCGTCAGTCACCAGCCGGGGCGGTTGCTGCCAACGATCCGGTCGCGCTGTCGCACGCTGATGTTCGCGCCGCTGAGCAATGCCGCCATGACGTCAGTGTTGGCCGACCAACTACCCGCGCTGGACCCGGCGAAGCGGGCGCAGCTGATCACGGCAGCGAACGGTTCGCCGGCGACCGCAATGGCCTATGCCGATCTCGACATAGCCGCGGTCGATGCCGCGCTTGATGAACTGGCCCAGACCGGAGATCCCACCAATGCCGTGCGCAGCAAACTGGCACAGTCGCTGTCGCTGAAAGCGGCCCTGCCGCGCTATGAGGCGTTTCTCGGGCGTGCGCCTGCATTCATTGCGGATCAGGCGCGGCAATCCGAAGGCGCACGGCTCGACGCCGCTTTGACCGCGTGGAGCAAAGCGCGCGCTTTGGCACAAATCGCGATTCCACAGTCGCTGGTGGCCGAAACGGTCATCTTCGAGATGGCAGGACATGTTGCGAGCCTCGCGCCGCAAGGGTAGGGCAGGGAATGCCAGAGAGTCCTAGCGCCGAACCTTATTACATCACCACCGCGATCAGCTATCCCAACGGAAAGCCGCATATCGGCCATGCCTATGAGGCGATAGCCGCTGATGCGATTGCGCGTTTTCACCGGCTGTCGGGCCGCGATGTGCGGTTTCAAACCGGGACCGACGAGCACGGCCTGAAAATGGTGCAGACCGCGCGTGACAAAGGCGTCGATGTCCGCGACCTGTGCCGCGCCATGTCCGACGAGTTTCAGGCGATGTGCGACAAGCTCAACATTAGCTATGACCATTTCCAGCGCACCACCGACCCAGCGCATCATCGTGCCAGCATTGCGATCTGGGAAGCGATGAAGGCGAACGGAGACCTGTATCTCGACCGATATGAAGGCTGGTATTCGGTCCGCGACGAAGCGTTTTACGAAGAGAAGGAATTGAAGGAGGGCGAAGGCGGCGTCAAACTCTCGCCGCAGGATACCCCCGTCGAATGGACCGTCGAGGAAAGCTGGTTCTTCAAGCTCTCGAAATATGAGAAGCCATTGCTTGAACTCTATGAAAAGCAACCTGATTTCATCCGTCCTGACAGCCGCCGGAACGAAGTCGTCCGCTTTGTCGAAGGTGGCCTGCGCGATCTGAGCATGTCGCGCACCAGCTTCGATTGGGGCGT
>JAYUQI010000176.1:0-3267 GCA_043756805.1 Sphingomonas sp. | reverse complement strand
ATCCGATCAAGGACGCGGCTATCGACCCGACCGATCCGTTGCTCGCAAAGAAGGTTTACAGGTGACCAACGTCGTTTAGCCGAATGCCTGCCCGACCGCTCGGCAAGGGGTTCAGCGCAGATCGCAACGCAGGTAGGTCGTGAACAACTGCGCCCCGAAAAAGCTGTGCTCCGTGCTCTTTGAAGCTCAGTGCCTCGCTATTAACGGCGATAATCATTCTCTTTGTTAACGCGAGGTATGTCCGCTTTCCACTTAGTCCGTCAAAATAGCAGACAGTCCGCTCCGCCGAACTTATCGGCACATTGTGGCTGCTGAACGGACGGCAGATCCTAACGGGCGCAGAACGCTGATTGAACGGCCGGAATCAAGGATCAGCACCGGGCGCACCGCTTGCAGCAGGTTTATCGGCGGTGCGTAGCCTTCGTTCGATTTGCGGATGACGTTTGTTTCATTGCGGAATGACTGGATCGTCATCATCACTTCGACTGCGTTGGACGCGGCAAAGGCGCGCACCTGGCCCGGTTGCCCGGCATAGACCGATGGATGAAACGGGGGCAAGCCGGGGATGGCGGCGAAGTGTTTGCGGGTTTGCTCAATCGTTTTCAGCACATCTTCGCGCACTGCGACGGATGGCACCACGATGACGAATTTGGTTAGGCCGTAGCGGCGGGCAAGCGTCAGGATCGTGCGGAGACAGACATAGGTGCGGTTTCGCGGCAGACAAACAGGTCATCCTTGCCCCGCACCAGCGGCTTTGCGTCGATCAGGTCAGTAGTGTCGGCAAGGCAGATGGTGGAGGCGCGCCCACTGTCCGCATTACTCACCCGCCAACACTTCGGCAGGGCATTTTCTGTAATGGCCACGACCGATGAGGTGAGCGGCAGGCCTTCCCGCAAGGCCACTTCCCAAATGACATCTTCGGCCTTCCAGCCGGAAACCAGCGTGTCGGCAAATGCCTCATCTGCGTGAGATAGCCGTCTGGCGTCTTGTCCTCCACGCCGGTCAAGCGCCGGATATTGGAGGCACCAAGACGGAAGGCACGGAAGCCCTGATTGCTTGGCGCACTTTCGGGCAATGCCAGCACACGCCGCAGCCGTTCGCGGGTGACTTGCGTGATCGTTTCCGACGCGATGGTCGGCCGCGCTTGCGCGAGGTGGAACTAGCGTCGCTAATTCCTCCCGCGCTGCGCTTCAGACGAAGCCAAGATTCCAGCTCGATGGATTGTAATTCCCGATGTTGGGCAGAACCGTGCTCATGTCGCCGTTTGACACGCCGAACCACGTCGCGAGCGTCGATGCATACTGGTCAACAGCGATGCCCGGCAGCAAGGAGCCCTGACCCGCGTCATTGGGTCCGTTGAGGGCAACTTCCGGCGCCGTCCCATAAAATTGCTTGCCCTTTACGGCCCCGCCCATCACGAAATGCATGCCGCCCCAGCCATGGTCGGTTCCGTCGTTATTCGGAACAGTCGAGCGGCCGAAATCGGACCCGGTAAACGTTGTTACCTTGTCGGCAACACCAAGTTCGACCGTGTGGTCATAGAATGCACGCATCGCGCGCGCCACGCGATCAAGCAAAATCGGCTGTTGCACTGCAAGACTGTCATGCAGATCAAACCCACCCATCGATACGAAGAACACCTGACGCTTGGCACCCAGTGCGCTACTGACCGAGATCATTCGTGCAACGACTTTTAGCTGGTCGGCCAGCGAGTTTTCGGTCGGATAGACCGTCGTGAATGCCGGTGCGGCCGCCAGCGACGAGGAAAGCTGTGCGCCGGTATCGAGCGACCTTTTGCTGACCTTGGCATGTTCGTTTTCAAAAATATTCGCGCGCGATCCGCTCATCAAGGCTTTCAGGGCCGAACTCCCGGCGGCTGATCCGTAAAGGCTCGTGTCAGCCAAAAGCGGAATCGGGCCTTTGGTGCTCACCGAATAACTGAATGCAGTTTTGCCGGCGAGGAAAGCAGCGTTGCCGGACGCATTGATGCACGTCAGCAGCGAGGTGCCGTTGCTGCTTTGCATCAGATCGCCGATGCGACCGCCCCAGCCCGACACCGCGCCTTCAGGGCTGGATGACTGCCAGTAGCTTTGCTGATCATTGTGCGAGCCCAGCTGTGGCGGAAGCGGGACGCTGCGCGCCTTATACTGTGCCTTCGTCGTCGGCTGGATGAGCGTTCCCACATTGAGTATTACCGCCATCTTTCCTGCGTCGAACACCGGCAGAAGAGGGGCCATTGCGGGCGCCAGGGCATATTGTCGCCCGCCCGCAAGCGGGGTCGTTGGCGTCAGCACGGTCGCGTCAAGGGCGGCGCGCTGATACGCCAGTGCCGGCCGGATCCGCGCATAGATGTCGTAACTAGCCTGGTCATACGGCGTCACCGTATTGTCCTGATCGTTGCCCCCGTACATGAACACACACACGATCGCCTTGTAATCTGTGCTGACCGCAGCGGCGGCTTCACCAATGGCGGCCAGCGTCGTGACAAACGGCGATGCCGCGCCAGCGATACCCAGTGTCGCGGTCGTCTGCAGGAACGCGCGGCGTGATTGATCATTCTTCATCATCGTTCCCCTTATTTCTGTGCAATATATTCTGGCGCGGCCATCACGAGCAGAATGGCCATGTAAACCCGGTTAGACAGGGCGTCGAATGCGGTCACGCTGATGCTGTCGACGGCCGTCTTGATAGCCGTGACGGTTGCGGCGCTGAGTTGCCCCGCTGCAAGTACGAAGTTGATCTCATCGACCAGTGCCTGTGAATCAGCCGCTTTCGTCTTGATGTCGGTGTAGTTTGGCTTGGCGTCATTGGCACCCCGCCGGATTATGTCCTGCATAAAATTGACATAAGCGATAACGCTGGGTTCGTTGGTGATCTGAAACTCCGGCGCGACGAGGCCCGACGATGCGATCGACGTGTTGGGTGGTTTGTAACCGGGCCTGAAAAAGTTGAACACGCTTGGGGCACGGCCGATCATCTGGGCAAGGCCGGCGGACGCGCTGCTCGTGTCGCCGAATAGCCACTTGTCGCCCTCGCTCGTGACACCGAACGCGCGGGCCCAGTTGGTCAGGCGCACGACGGGTGCGCGCAGCTTGCCGAAGCTGGGGTTGGTAAGCCCCGCGTCGCTGCGTGCTTCGGTATCAAGCAGGATGGCGCGGATGACAGCTTTAAGGTCGCCGCGCACACCCGAGCCGTTGTTTGCAAACACAGCCGATACGCGTCCGACATATCCTGTTGAGGGGTTGCTGGTGACCAGCCGCTGGATCA
>JAYUQI010000175.1:0-3280 GCA_043756805.1 Sphingomonas sp. | reverse complement strand
TTCGACAGGCTCAGCACTGCGGCAAAATGTATCAAATTCGCGATATGTTATGTTGTATCCTTAATCCGCTCCCGTTATGACGACGCATTCCTCGGGAGTTTTTCATGCGCCGTTCTGTATTGCTGTCGACAGTTTCACTCGTGCTGACAATTGCCGCCCCGGCCTATGCGGCTGATGCACCGCCTGCCGATGATGTGCACACGACGCAATCGATCGAAATCATCATAACCGCGCCCTATAGTCGCGACCGCGAAGCCGTTTTGGCGGGAACATCAGTGCTCACCGGCGCTGCGCTGACACGGCAGTTGCGCCCGACGATCGGCGATACGCTGGCGCATTTGCCGGGCGTGTCGTCTACCTCGTTCGGGCCGAATGCCAGTCGCCCCGTCCTGCGCGGTTTTCAGGGTGAACGCGTCCGCATTTTGAAAGACGGGATTGGCAGCATCGACGTGTCGAATACCAGCGTCGACCATGCCGTCGTCGTTAATCCGCTGACATCGGAGCGCATCGAAGTGCTGCGTGGGCCGTCGGCCTTATTATTCGGGTCGTCGGCCATCGGCGGCGTCGTCAATGTGCTCGACAGCCGGATCCCAAGGCGCATCCCCGAACATGCTGTCCATATCGACGCCATCGGCACCTATGGGTCAGCCGCCGAAGAACGGTCGGGCTTTGGCCAGATCGACGTGCCGCTGGGCGGCAAGTTCGTTGTCCATCTCGACGGCAGCTATGCCAAGACGAACGATCTCGACACCGGAAACTTTATCCTGTCTGCGCCGCTACGCGCGGTTGCCGCCGCGAGTGCGGACCCCGATATTGCCAACCTCGCGACCTTGCGTGACAAGCTGCCCAATAGCGCTGCGAAAACCTGGGAAGTGGCTGGTGGTGCCGCCCTTATCCTTGATGGCGGCACGATTGGCGCATCGTTCAGCCATTATGACAGCCTGTATGGCGTGCCGGTGCGTTATTCGCTCGATCCGGCAACCGAGGCCGAACAGGTTCGGCTGCAGCTCAAGCAGGATCGCGCCGATTTGCGTGCCGAAGTGAATATCGGTGGCAGGTTTCTCGAGACGATTCGTTTTCGCACGGCATTTGCCGATTACCGCCATTCTGAGATCGAGGAAGATGGCGCAGTCGCTACGACATTCCTGAACAAATCAGTCGAAAGTCGCCTCGAGTTTGCGCAAGCCAAGCGTGGCAACTGGCGCGGCGCATTTGGCGCGCAACTGGCCATCCGCGACTTCAATGTGATCGGCGCGGAAGCGTTTGTCCCCGAAAACACGACACAGCAATTTGGCGTATTCACGTTGCAGGAAATCAACGCCGGGCCATTCAAGGCCGAAGCGGGCGCGCGGTTTGAGCGCACAAACCTTAGCGCCGTTGAAAACGCGATCATTGGCAATCCTGACTACCGCCGGAATTTCAGTGCGCTATCGGGCTCGCTGGGGGCAAGCTATGCGCTGGCCGACGGCGTTCGGATCGGCATTACGGGATCGCACACCGAACGCGCGCCGGCGGCCGAGGAATTGTTCGCCAATGGGCCGCATGCGGGGACGCAGGCATTCGAGATCGGCAATCCCGATTTCGTGAAGGAAGTGAGCAATGGTGTCGAAGCATCGCTGCGCGCGTCGCGACCGGGGTTCAGCTTTAGCGTTGCGGCTTATTACAACTGGTTTTCGGATTATGTTTACGAAGCCGCGACGGGCGCGGTTATAGACGATTTGCCGGTGTTCCAGTTCGCACAGGCCGATGCGCGCTATTATGGCATCGAAACCGAGTTTTCGGCACGAGTCGCAACGCTTGGTGGCTTTGCCGTCAATATCGACGGGGTCGGCGATTATACCCGTGCAACAATCACTGGCGTTGGCTTTGCGCCGCGGATCCCGCCGTTGCGATTGCTTGGCGGAATTGAAGGCAAATCGGACAGTTTTGAGTTGCGCGCCGAAGTCGAATGGACCGCCAAGCAGGACCGCCTTGCTGCGTTTGAAACGGCAACGCCGGGATTCACGCTGGTCAATGCCAGCGCAACGGTCCGGCCATTCGGTGCCGAAAGCAAGGCAAGCCTGACTCTTTCCGCCAACAATATTTTCAACATCGAAGCGCGGCGGCACGCCAGTTTTCTGAAGGACTATGCGCCACTCGCCGGGCGCGACTTCCGGATCACAGGGCGTGTGAGTTTTTAAGACGGCGGTGTTGGTTGATGTTCCGTATGCCTGAGCCCGTCGAAGGCCTGTCCTTCTTGCGATCGCCAAAAAAAAGGGCAGCCCTTCGACAGGCTCAGGGATGCGGGTGTATAAAATGACAGGTGCTGCGTCGTCAGTCTTCCAACCGTCATCACTTTGCGCCATCAGAGCGGCGTGAAGACACTAACGCTGCTCCGCCATGCCAAATCGGGCTGGGATGATCCCGTTGCCCGTGATTTCGACCGGGCGCTCAATCCGCGTGGCATGAAGGGCGCAAAGACGGTCGGCGTGCATATGCGCAATCTCGGGCTCGTGTTCGATGCGGTGGTTTCGTCGCCGGCGGTGCGCTGTGTCGATACGCTTGACGGCTTGTGGGAAGGCTATGGCCGCATCCTGCACCCGCACTGGGACCGGCGGATTTACCTCGCATCGGGCGCGACCTTGCTCGATGTTGTCCATGATCAGGATGATGCGACCGACCGCGTGCTGATGTGCGGGCATAATCCCGGGCTCGAGGATCTGATCCTGATGCTCGTGCCCGACCATAGCGACGACCGGCTGCGCGACGAGATCGAGGAAAAATTCCCGACCGCCAGTGTGGCCGAAATGCAGTTCGATGTCGATCGCTGGGCCGACGTTGCGACAAATGGCGCGCGGCTGACGCGGTTCGTGCGGCCACGCGATCTCGACATCAGCTTGGGGCCGGACGCCGAATGACGACAATGCGGCGGGCGACGGCGGCTGATTCGGGCAAGCTGGCGCTGATCGGCGCCGCGAGCTTTCTCGAGACATTTGCGAACGACCATCCGGGCGATGGGGTGGTGGCGTTCATTCGCGACTATCATTCGGAAAGTGCGTGGGCGGCGACGTTGGCGAAAGCGGACAGCGCGGTATGGATTATCGAGGAAGCGGCGGGCTGTCCGGTCGGCTATGCGGTGCTCAGTGCAGGGTCATTGCCGGGGACGACGCCCGACGATGCCGAGCTAAAGCGTATCTATGTGCTGTCGCGCTGGCACGGGACGGGGATCGGGCGTGATTTGTTTGACGTTGCCGAAGCCGAAGCGCGCGCGCGTGGCGCGGCGCGGCTGGTCTTGAGCGTC
>JAYUQI010000174.1:0-3283 GCA_043756805.1 Sphingomonas sp. | reverse complement strand
CATCCCGCGTGGTTGGTTGATGGCGGTTCAAATTGAGATTGCGTACGCAAATCGTGAGGCCAACGAGTAACTCGATCGAAGGGCTGAATTAACGGCAGCTTCCCACGCCAATGTTGCCACCGCGCTGACGCAGGACAGCATTGATATGGTGTCCGGTATCAGGGGCCGTGAGTCGATGAACCAACGTCCCAAAAGTTGTCGAACCGGACATCCCACCCCCCGTCGCCCCGCACTTGATGCGGGGTTTGGCTTTTCTCTGTGGTGCCACTGCCAAGGTTAGCCAAGCCCCGTGTCGAGCACGGGGCGACGGCGGGTTTTAGGGGCATCGATGCGACCTTGAACGTTGGATAGCTTGTCGGAAGCCGCCGATCCGCCGTGGCCCGAATAAAAACCGCTGTCCTACAGATAATGTTCCTACTACGTTCCAATCTGGCATTCTCTAATCTTGCTCTTTGAAACCGTTGATCCCGTTCGATTGCCCAGTAATTTTGTGTAGGCGCATAGTGAGAACTTCGTGAACTTCGCCTGCCGCAATCAGCAACGCACCGCTTCCTGTCGCGCAGTCGCCATAGTGTAACCTTTGTAACCTTCGTCGCCGCCCGCCCGCGAATCTTTGGACTAACTTTTGACTAATCTTTGCGGAAAATCTGCCAAAACTCAGCACCCACGAAAAAACCCGGCAGCTTTCGCCACCGGGTCTTTTGATACTATGCAAACGGAAGCCGTTCAGCTCTCGGTCGGCGCTTCCGCCACAACCGGCGCATCAACCGCGATCTCGCCCGGCTCTGCATTCGGATCATAGGCTTCGGTAAACCCGGCCTCGTCCTTTTCAAACATCGATGCCATGACATCGACGCCTTGCGTCTGCAGGTCGGCTTCTTCGGGGCTGCGCGCCACGTTGACCTTGATCGTCACCGCCACTTCTGGATGAAGCTGGACGCGGACATCATATAGGCCAATCGCCTTGATCGGCTTGTCGAGCACAACCTGGTTCTTTTGAACCTGCGTGCCGTCAACGTCCAGGGCTTCGATGATGTCGCGCACGGCAACCGAACCATAAAGCTGGCCGGTGTTCGATGCCTGACGGATCAGCGTTACCGACTTGCCGTCGACGTCCTTGGCGCGCGTTTCGGCTTCGCCACGGCGGTTGTCGTTGTCGGCAACGATCTTGGCTTTGTTCGCTTCGAACAGTTTCAGGTTGGCCGCGTTTGACCGCAGCGCCTTTTTGTTCGGGAGCAGGAAATTGCGTGCGAAACCGTTCTTGACGGTGACAACGTCACCGATTTTGCCGAGCTTTTCGACGCGTTCGAGGAGGATCACTTCCATGTTACTGGCCTCACTTCACGATGTAGGGGAGGAGGCCGATGTGCCGAGCACGCTTGATTGCTTGCGCAAGTTCGCGTTGCTTGGGCGCACTGACGGCGGTGATGCGGCTGGGAACGATCTTGCCGCGCTCAGAGACAAATCCCTGAAGCAACCGGACGTCCTTATAGTCGATCTGCGGCGCATCCTTGGCTGCGAAGGGGCAGCTTTTGCGGCGGCGGAAAAATGGGCGTGCCATGTCTATATCTCCTTACAGCGCGTCGCGGTCGTCGCGGTCACGACGCGGGCGTTCGCCACGTTCGGAACGCTCGCGGTCGCGCGTTTCATTGCGGCGCATCATCGCCGACGGGCCCGCTTCGTGGCCGTCGACGCGCAGTGTCATGTAACGGATGACATCTTCGTTGATCTGCGTCTGGCGTTCGAGTTCGAGGCAGACGTTGGTCGGCGCTTCGAATTCGATCATGACATAATGCGCCTTGCGGTTCTTCGCGATGCGATAAGCCAGCGAGCGCAAGCCCCATGTTTCGGTTTTGACGATCTTGCCGCCATTGTCAGTGATAATCTTGGTTGCGGTTTCCGCGAGACCGTCGACCTGTGCCTGAGCCAGATCCTGACGCGCGAGAAACACATGCTCGTACAGAGCCATGTTTGTTCGTCCTTCCATGCCGATCGTTGATGTGATCCCCATGACCACATCCCTCCGGCTTTCTTCGATGGTGCCTATGGCCGAAAGGGGCGGGCTTGGCAAGTCGGGCCGGTTTGGCCTAGGCGGGCAGACATGAGAGCATTTATATTTCCAGGGCAAGGAAGCCAGTCCGTCGGCATGGGCAAGGCGTTATCCGACGCCAGCCCCGCCGCACGCGAAGTTTTTGGTGAAGTCGATGAAGCACTGGGGCAGGCGCTTTATCGCGTCATGACAGAGGGGCCAGACGATGCACTGACGCTGACCGAAAATGCGCAACCGGCGATCATGGCGAATGCGATTGCGACATTGCGCGTCCTCGAACGCGAAGGTGGCGTTCGGCTGGCGGAGAAAGCGGCGTTTGTCGCGGGGCATTCGCTCGGCGAATATTCGGCATTGTGCGCTGCGGGCGCGATCGACCTCTCGACCACAGCACGGCTCCTCAAGACGCGCGGTCAAGCGATGCAGGCCGCCGTGCCGGTGGGTGAGGGCGCAATGGCGGTCATTCTCGGACTCGATTTCGACGCGGTCACCGCTGTCGCAGCAGACGCCGCGCAAGGCGATGTCTGCGCGGCGGCGAATGACAATGGTGGCGGGCAGGTTGTGATTTCCGGCCATGCCGCCGCTGTCGAGCGCGCCATGGAATTGGCGAAAGAACGCGGCGCAAAGCGGGCCTTGCCGCTGGCCGTTTCCGCGCCGTTTCACTGTGCCTTGATGGCGCCAGCTGCCGAAGTGATGGCCAGGGCACTGGCCGAGGCGCGGGTTCAGGCACCGCTCGTGCCACTCTATGCAAATGTGACGGCGGCGCAGGCAACCGATCCCGATGCAATCCGCGGGCTGCTGGTCGATCAGGTAACGGGGATGGTTCGCTGGCGCGAGAGCGTGATTGCCATGGCCAACGCGGGCGTTACCGAATTTGTCGAGTTCGGCGGCAAGGTGCTCGGTCCGATGATCAAACGGATCAACCCCGATGTGGCGACGCGGTCGGTCGTGACAATGAACGATATTGAGGCATTGTTGAAGTATGTTTAACGGATCGCGCAGAGGCGCAGAGGGCGCGGAGGTCCAGAGCCGGTGAGGCCGATCGATACCGTCACTGGCGATGTTATTACGGTGGCAATCGGTATTCACCGTGACCTCGGGCCGGGGTTACTCGAAAGTGTCTATGAAATGGTGCTGGCGGGTAAGCTAATGGCGCTCGGGTACGATGTCCAACGGCAGAGGCCAGTTGATATTGAATATGATGGCTTGCGATTTGAGGCCGCATTTCGGCTTGAC
>JAYUQI010000173.1:0-9143 GCA_043756805.1 Sphingomonas sp. | reverse complement strand
ATAAAGTTCGGTGAACACAGCCTTGAATTCAGGCGGGTAATCCGGCCAGATATTGGGCGGCATTGACGCCGAATAAGCATGCCCCGGCGGCAAATCGCGCCCGACATGCCAGAATTCCTTCAGGTCATTCTCGGTCGCGTCCTTGGCGATCTCGATCCCGAACGGCGTATAGCCGCGCGCGCCGCCTTTGGGCGATTTATAGGGCATCTTCGCATCGGTCGGCTGTGCAAAAAATGCTTTTGTCGCAGTCCACGCCTGATCGATCAGCGCCGCATCGATCGCGTGATCGGCAACAATGGCAAAGCCAAAGCGCGCGAATGAGCCGCCGAAATCACGGGCAAAGGCATCGGGATCAGCGGCCTGTGCCGCCAGCGACAAAGGGGGGACAGAAATGGTCATGACTGCCCCCGCTTAGCCGTTATACCCCCTTGTTGGCGAGGCTCTTCATCACTTCGCCGTGCAGCCAGATGTTCATCGTCGCCGAATCGTTGGTGTCGCCAGTAAAGCCCAGTTCCTTTGCCAGCGTCGTGCGGTTGGCGAGGCTCGAATCGAGATTGAGCAGCTTCATCAGGTCGACAATCGACGTCTTGTAATTCGATGGCTGGCCCTTTTCAGCGGCAATCGCGGCAAGGCGCGCATCGATGGCTTCGGGCGTTGCCGGAACAGGAGCAGGCGGCGGCGCAACAGGTGCGAGCACCACAGGCGCAGGAGCTGCCTCGGCGGCTTCTGCAGATTTGCCAAAAATTGCATTTTTAATCGCGCCGAAAATAATCATCGGATAATCCTCTCGTTGTAATCCAGTCCCTGACTAGCGAGCGTTTGTTGCGGTTGCGAGTCCCAAGACGCGCCCCGCCACTGCATCCAGTTTTGCCAGCACCGCCGGATCACGCGCTTCGGGCGCCGTGATCAGCGCAAAGTCGAGATTGGTATCAATCGGCGACGCGGCTCGCTCGGCGGGCAATGCCTTCGCCAATTCACTGATCAACGCCCGCGCCGTCGCGGCATTCTTGCCCAGTTGGGCGACCACTTCGGCGACGTCGACATGCGCTTCGCCCTCGCGCCAGCAGTCATAGTCGGTCACCATCCCGACGAGCGCATAGGGAAGCTCGGCCTCGCGTGCCAATTTTGCTTCGGGCATTGCCGTCATCCCGATAATTTGCGCCCCCCACTGACGATAGAGATGCGATTCGCCGCGCGTTGAGAATTGTGGCCCTTCCATTGCCAGATACGTGGCTCCTTCGGTAACGTTCGCTCCCGTCGCGCGCGCTGCATCTGCAGTCAAAGCCGACAATCGCGGACAGACTGGATCCGCCATCGACACATGCGCAACCATCCCCGTCCCGAAAAAGCTGGGCACCCGTCCCTTAGTCCGGTCGATAAACTGATCCGCGATGACAAAGCTGCCGGGCGGCAGGTCTTCCGCCAGCGAGCCGACTGCCGAAATCGAAACCACGTCCGTGCAGCCCGCCCGCTTTAACGCGTCGATATTCGCGCGCGCATTCAGATCTCCGGGGGCGATCCGGTGCCCCCGCCCATGCCGCGGCAGGAAGACAAACTTCACGCCCGATATGTGCCCGGTCAGCAATTCATCCGACGGCGCGCCCCACGGCGTATCCACCGCAATCCACTGTGCATCCTCCAGCGCATCGATGGCATACAGCCCCGATCCGCCGATCACGCCGATAGTCCAGCCCTTGTTCATGGCCGCAACCTATTGCATCAAGCGCGAAATACACCAAGGGGGAAGGCATGCCGATGAAGATTATCCCGTTCGTTTTGCTCGCGTTCCTCGCAACGTCGGCGCATGCGGCGTTGCCGGTGACCGGCAAATGGATGACGCAGGAACGTGATTCGATCATCGAGATTGGCGCCTGCGGCACCACGGTTTGCGGGCGTGTCCACCGCGTTCTGAAAATGATGCCCAATGGTCAGCCGCCGATCGACGCCAATAATCCCGATCCGGCGCTTCGCACCCGCGCGGTGCAGGGTATCTATATTTTTCAAGGGTTTACCGACGGCGGAACGCACTGGAACGGCCAGCTTTATGATCCGAAATCGGGCAAGAGCTATAGATCCAAACTCACCCGCAATCCCGATGGCACATTGAAAGTGCAGGGCTGCGTCGGCCCGTTTTGCAAAACCTTCAAATGGACGGCGGTGAAGTAACGAGGCTGCGCGCGCGGCCATAGCCGAAATAGACGACCAGCCCGATCGCGTTCCAGATGAAGAAATATTGCTGAGTCTGCACAGGCAGGCTCGCAAAAAGATAGAGGCAGCCCAGCACGCCTACCGGCCCCACGACCCAAGCCAGCGGTGTCTTGAACGTCCGCTTGGCGTCCGGATCGCGCCGCCGCAGCACAAGCATCGCTACCGACACAGCGATGAATGCCGCGAGCGTCCCCGCATTCGCCAGCGCCGCGATTGAATCGATCGGCATGACGCCCGCAATAATCGCAACCAGCGCTGCGGTGATCAGCGTAATCCGAACCGGCGTCCCGCGCTTGGGATCGACCGAGGCAAGGCTGAGCGGCAGAAATCCGTCACGCGCCATCACAAGGAAAATGCGGCTCTGCCCGTAAAGGAATGCGAGCAGCACTGTGGGCAAAGCAATGACGGCAGCGGCCGCAACCAATGTCGCCACCCCCGGACTACCGATCTCGCGCAGGATTAGCGCGAGCGGCTCGGGGCTTTTCGCAAAGCCGGTATAGGGCAGCGCACCGACCGCAGCGGCAGCGACGACGATGTAGATGATCGTGCACGCGACCATCGACCCGATAATCCCGATAGCCAGATCGCGCTCGGGATTCTTCGCTTCCTCCGCTGCGGTCGAAATCGCGTCGAACCCGTAGAAGGCAAAGAAGATGATCGCCGCTGCTGCCATCACCCCGCGCTCGACGCCGTCCGCCCCCATTGTCTTGGCAAAACCATAAGGCGACCAGGGCGCTAAATTGGCAGGGTCAAAATGCGGCAGCGCGACCGCAACGAACAGGATGAGTGTCGCAATCTTGATCGCCACAAGCACCGTGTTCAACGTCGCGCTTTCGCGCGTGCCAAGCATCAGCAACCCCGCGACAACGCCAATAATCGCAACCGCCGGTAGATTGACCACCCCGCCCAGCGCTGGCCCCGCCGTCAGCGCGAGCGGCAGCTCAATACCAATCCCGCTCAGAAACCCGTTGGCATAACCCGACCAGCCGACCGCCACCGCGCTGACCACCAGCGAATATTCAAGGATGAGCGACCAGCCGACGACCCAGGCAATGATCTCGCCCAGCACCGCATAGCTATAGGTATAGGCACTGCCCGAGGCAGGCATCATTGTCGCCATTTCGGCGTAGGCGAGCGCTGCGCATGCGCAGATCAGCCCCGCGATACCGAACGACAGCAGCACCGCAGGCCCCGCGCGATCCGCACCTACCCCAATCAGTGTCAGAATGCCCGTGCCCACAATCGCTCCCACCCCCAGCGCGAGCAGATGCGGCCACGACAGCGTCCGCGTCAGTTGCTGGTGCGTCGGCAGTTCATGCGACGGAAGTATGATCTTGCGGCGGAAAAGTGACATGCGGGTTCCCCTTATTCCTTCTCGGTCTCGCGCCAGTCGAGCGTTGACGTTCCGTTGGCTGGCACGGTCACGGTCCACACCAATTTGCCCGGTCGCGCAAGCATTTTGCCGGTGAACTTGCTGAAGGCGATGCTCTCATCGGCAACCGGAAACTCCGCTTCGAACCGGATGGGGGTTGGGTTCGCGTTGCGCACTTTCAGTTGTTTCGACTCCCAGTTCTTGCCCCCGGCCTCGCCATCGCCACTCTCAACCGTCACATTGCTCGACGACCCGAAAACCAGATCGACATCCTCCTCATTCGCCTTGTCGGCAATCGACGCTTCGCCGACCAAAAAACGCTGGTCGCCGCCTTGCTGGAACAGCGCGACTTTGCCTGCGGGCAGTGGTTCGCCCAGCCCATTGGCTTTGCTGTTCTTGAAGCGGAACAGCATCTCAGGTTCTTCAAGATCTTTCACATATTGCACGCGGTAAAGCATAGCGCCCTTCACCCGCGGCTTGACCAGAAACGCGACTTGCTTCTGTGCCCGTGCTGCAACGGTGACCGGCATCGGGATCCGGTAAAGTTTGAGATCGCCAAGGTCCTCACGAACGGCGAGTTTTGCGCCGGTCACGACAATATCAGAACTTATCGCGCTGACTGCCATTGGCGATTCCATTCGCATCATCATTGGTGCAGATTCAGGCACGGACGGCAGCGCGAGTGTTGGCATCGCCTCGCGCGAAGGCCAGCAATTATAACGGCGGTCTAACGCCTGCTCCTCATCCGACGCGTTATCATCCTCACCGCCCTCGCGATTGACCTTCCCCGCAATCGCTGCGGCCTGCGCATCGACAAAACTCGTGTCATCACTGCTCGCCATCGTCAGCCAAGCAAACAGGTTCAATTCGCTCGCATCCGCCGAAAACTCGCCGACATAATTTGCCTGCCAGTCAAACCGCTGCGACAAATAAACTAGCGTGATCGTCCGCCGCCCGCCGGGCTGGTCCTTGGTCGTTATCGACAAGGTGGGCTTGGCGGACAGTCCCGTTGGCGCGTTCGGAAAGAGCAGATCGTTCGAAAGCCCGCTGCAATAAATCGGCTCGAAGCCCTTCGCCGTCTGCACGACAACGCCTGCCGTCCCCGACCGGATCGTCGCTATTTCCTCGGTGAACGTGCCCGTCGCTGGGTCATTGCGGCGCAGGATAACACGCTGCCCAGTAAACGCGTCAAGCAAGCTCCGCTCGGAAAGCAGCGCCGCATCGCGGTTCTTCTCAGCGATGGCCGCCCCGAAAATCAGCGCCGATTGCGGCACGATCCCGCTTGCCACCCCTTCGAACCGGATGGTCACAACGCCCGGCGGCAGATCGACGGTGCGCGTTTCCGAAATCAATGCAAAGCCCTGCAGATTCTCAAGATTAAGCGTTCCATCAATGCTGCGATTGGGATCACGATAGATCGTCACGCCGACCTTGTCGGGTGCACCGGACGTGATTACGGGCTGCGCAGAAGCAACACCGAACAGAAACATCGTCATTCCCGCGCAGGCGGGAATCCAACGCCTGCGGCTCGTTCGGGCATTGGATTCCCGCCTGCGCGGGAATGACGAAAAAATGCGATTCATCACCAGGGCGTAACGTAGGTAACCATCAGTTCGGTTTTGCCGTTCGCCGCAACCGGGACTTCCCAAACGCGTTCGTCGGCGCTGACCTGTTCGCCCCTGATGCTTTCCTCAGGGATGCGCAGATCGCGCCACCACCACCAGCTGTTCAGCCCGCCCTGCACAACATCGACCTTGACCGGCGTCGGCTTCGCATTCGTCACGATATAGCGCATCTGCGTCAGATAGAATGTCTTGGGCGTCGACACAGTCACGGTCTCGACGCTCTCGACAGCACCATTCTTGCGCACGATCCGGTACTGCGCATAGCGTTCCCACTGATCGACCGTGATCGTCTCGCGCTTCACCATCACCGGCTGCACTTTCACGTCAAACGCATCGCCGGTTTTCAGTGCCAGCGCAGAGCCGCCCGGCGTATGCGCTATGCCGCTTTCGCCGATAAACTGAGATTGCCCGCGCGCATCGCGCATATAAACGCGCACGGTGCCGGCGGGCAGCGCGTCGCCGATCCCGCCAGCCTTTGCGTTCGAAAACTTCAGCACCGACGCCGCGCTCTGCGCTTCATCCGACGCACCCAGCCAGCCATTGCGGAACTCATATCCCTTGCGCGCGGGCACGCCTGCAGCATCGAGGAAGCTCACTTGCTTGGTTTGCGCATTGGCGATCGTCGTCCGCCCGTCGATGGGATAGACATAGAAATCGCCGACCCGCTCGCGTGACCCGGTTTCGGTGCCCGCCATATTGCCGCGCGGGTTCTGCATCCCGCGCTGGTAGTATCGCGGCCCTTGCTGCAGCGTGCCAACCTCGCCCGCGACCAGCAACGTGCGTGCATTGGTAAACGTCGTGCCCGTCGAATTGTTGAGCGTAATCCACCCCTGCACGTCGATCTTGCCCGCCGCCTCGTCGAACAGCGCGACATAATCCGCCTTCCATCCCATGCCCGGCGTCAGATAGCTCAGCGCGAGCGGCCGCGTTCCCGCACGGGCCGAATCGAGCGTTACGGACAGCGTTGGTCGGGCGCGCAGATTGGGCGGAATCGAGTCATAGACGATGCTGTTCGTGCCATATTCGCTCAGCGTCTCGATGCGGCCACCGATCTGCAAAACAACGCCACCATTAACCGCGAGAATTTTGGCACGTTCGCTGGTCTTTGCGCCTGTTGCGGGATTGATCGTGATGATCGTCACCATCTGCCCGACTGCCTTCCTCAAAAGAGCGTTCGGCGAAAGCAGATCATAATCGAAATTCTGTTCGACGATGCCGAAATCGGTCCCGTTCAGCGTTACGGTTTCCGCGCGAATCTGCGCCGAGACATCCGGAAACTCTACCGTCGTCCGACCATTGGGCAACGCCGTCTGGCGAACATCCTGAACCAGCGCGAGATTGTTATTATAGATGGTAACCGAAACATCGCCCTGCGCCGTTTGCCCTTGGGCAGACTGCGCCAAAACCGGTGCGGCAAACAACAGCGGCAACAACATGATGGCACGCATCGGCGACCCTCCCCTTGGTTGGGGTAATCATGACGACATAATAGCTGACTGCGAAATGAATAGTTTAGAAAACCGCAGTCCTGAGCCTGTCGAAGGACGGTTCACAGGCCTAACCGTGCTTCGACAGGCTCAGCACTGCGGCGTTCTTCACCCCTCAGCCACAGCCTCATCGACCACCTTCTTCGGCCGGCCGCGACGCTTTGGCGCCACTGGTTCTTCGGCATCAACCATCGGTGCTATCGCAATCGCGGGCGGCAACAGGTCGAGGCTCAAGGTCGATTCTTCGGGTGCATCCTCGCGCGCAACACGCGGTTCACGGTCACGACGGGGGCGTTCCTCACGGGGCCGGTCCTCACGAACGGGCCGGTCCTCGCGCGGGCGGTCTTCCCGCACCGGACGCTCGGCACGAGAGCGGTCTTCGCGCGGCCGATCTTGCTGTGACGGCCGCTCCTGACGATAATCGTCGCGCGGTGCACGGTCCTGACCATTGGCCCGATCCTGCCCATTGCTGTTATTATTGTTGCGCGGACGATCGCCATAATCCCGGCGCGGGCGGTTATCACGATCCCCATCATCGCGCGATTCCTGCGGCGGTTGTTCACGATCATAACGCGGCTGTGCCTGTGGCGCCTGAACGCGCGATTGCGGGCGTGGATCAAACTCGTCGCCGTCAAACGCTTCTTCACCGTCGTCGCCGCCGTCATAGCCCTGTTGCTCGCCCTGATCCTGCCCGCCTTCGCGGCGCGGCTGATTTTCTTCGTAGCGCGCGCGCGTATCGGCCAGCACACGGAAATAATGGTCGCTGAATTGCAGATAATATTCGGTCAGCACCCGGTCGCCCGATTGCTGGGCATCGCGCGCCAGCGTCTTGTATTTTTCAAGAAGCTGCGCCGCGTTCCCGCGCGAACGGTTGTCGATCCGGTTGCCATTGTCCTGGTTCCGGTTGCCGCCCGAATTGCCGCCCTGCGGACGCTGATTATTGTTGCTCCGGCCGCGACGGCGCCCGTTCTGCTGGCGATTGTTGATCAAGATAAGGTCGTCCCTAACAAGGAGGTCAAAAAAATTCCCTCTGTGCCCCCGTGCGTGCTGTCGTATCCGAACCGCCGGACGATCAGCCGCTTCGCCGAGCCTCGAGCATCAATTGTCGAAAGCCGGGTACTGTTGGGGGTAAAGGAGCGGCGCATTCGCTTCGTAAAGCTGGGAGATGCGTTCGCCTCTTGAGAAGCTGTTTAGCGGCGATTGTTTAACGAACCAAGCATTATTTGCGTTTTGCGACCAGGCACCGGTCTCGCCCGCCCAAATCCTTGCAACACACCACCGAAAAACCCTCGTTTTTAAGGAGTGCGGTGACGGCGGCGGCTTGGGTATGACCAATCTCGATACAGGCGATTCCACCCGTCACCCGCGCCAGCTGCGGCGCAAAGATTCGGTAATCGTCGAGGCCATCAGGTCCGGCGAACAAGGCACTGGCCGGCTCATAATCTTTGACTTGCGGGTCGAGGATGGCTCCCGTTTCCACATAAGGCGGGTTGCACAACACCAGATCGAACATGTCGTCGATCCCGTTGGTCCAATTGCCCAGCCGCATATCGGCCCGCCCCGGCGTGATCCGATCTGCATTTTGCCGGGCAACGGCCAGCGCAGGTTCGGACGCATCGACCCCAACGCCCGTCGCCTCGGGCCACTGGTCAAGCGCCGCCAGCAGCAACGCCCCCGACCCCGTGCCGAGATCAAGAATGCGCTTCGGCCCGTCATTGCCAAAATGCGCAACGGCGGCATCAATCAACGCCTCGCTGTCAGGTCGTGGGATCAAGACGGCGGGCGAAACATCGAGATCAATCGTCCAGAACCCCCGCGTGCCGATTATGTAAGCAACGGGCTCGTGGTTCAGGCGGCGCGCGATGAACGATGCAAATTCCGCCTCGTCGCGGGCATGCTCACGCAGGATTCTGACGTCGAGTTCGGGCGTTTCTGAGACGGTGGCTAAAACTCTAACAAAATCCGCATGGCTGAGCTTGTCGAAGCCCTGTCCTGCTTCTGAGCCGTTGGTCAAAGTGAAGGACAGCCCTTCGACAGGCTCAGGGATGCGGTGTTCTCTTGACGAGCCTCAATCACCCAATGCTCCCAGCCGCGCCGCTTCATCCTCCGAAATCAGCGCGCCGACCAGTTCTTCCATCGCCCCTTCCAGTATCTCGGGCAACCGGTGCAGCGTCAGGTTGATGCGGTGATCGGTCACGCGGCCTTGCGGGAAATTATAGGTGCGGATGCGCTCCGACCGATCGCCCGACCCAACCATCGCCTTGCGCGCGCCCGACCGCGCATCGGCCAACCGCGAGCGCTCCAATTCATACAACCGCGTCCGGAGCACCTTCAGCGCCTTCGCCTTGTTCTTGTGCTGCGACTTTTCATCCTGCTGGATGACGACCAGGTTGGTCGGAAGGTGAGTGATCCGGACCGCGCTATCGGTGGTGTTGACCGACTGGCCGCCAG
>JAYUQI010000172.1:0-25596 GCA_043756805.1 Sphingomonas sp. | reverse complement strand
CGGTCTTTATCGCGGCGATGCCTTTGCAGCATTTGCAAAAATACTCATTTATGCAGCGACCGCGGTGTCGATCATCATCGCCCCGCGATTCTTCGCGACGGGCGACCGGTTGCGCGCCGAATATCCCATTCTGATCCTGTTCGCGACGGCAGGCGCCGGCATGATGGTTTCGGCAGCGGATTTGATCACGCTATACATTGGACTCGAACTGCAATCGCTGGCTTCGTATGTCCTCGCCAGCTTCATGCGCCGTGACCCGCGCTCGGCAGAGGCGGGGCTGAAATATTTCGTGCTTGGCGCGCTTGCCTCGGGCATACTGCTTTACGGCATGAGCCTTGTATATGGGTTCACCGGCACGACGACCTATGACGGCATTGCCCGGGCGTTTGCCGCCGGATTGACCACCGGGCAGCTTTTCGGGCTGGTTTTCGTGTTTGCGGGACTTGCGTTCAAAGTGTCGGCCGTGCCGTTCCATATGTGGACGCCCGATGTTTACGAAGGCGCACCGACACCCGTGACGACCTTGTTTGCAACCGCCCAAAAAGTCGCCGCGATGGCGATGCTGACCCGCATTGCGGTCGAGGCTATGGGGTCGGCTACGCTCGAGTGGCGACAGATTGTGATCTTTGCGTCGCTGGCCTCGATTGTTCTCGGTGCGGCGGGCGCCATCGGGCAGACCAATATCAAGCGCCTGCTGGCCTATTCGTCGATCAACAATGTCGGCTTTGCGCTGGTTGGCCTCGCGGCAGGCACCAAGCAGGGGGTCGCAGCAGTGCTAACCTATCTGGCGATTTATGTGGTGATGACCATCGGTAGCTTCCTGTGTGTGTTGCAGATGCGCGACAAGAATGGCCAACCGATTGAGACCATTGCCAGCCTGTCGGGCCTGTCGCAAAGTCGCAAGGGGCTCGCGGCGGCGCTGGCGATCTTCATGTTCAGCCTCGCTGGCATTCCGCCGCTGTTCGGCTTCTGGGCCAAGTTTGTCGTATTCGACGCCGCCGTCGCAGCGGGGCTGTTGCCACTCGCGGCCATCGGCATCGCGGCGTCGGTCATTGGGGCATTTTACTATCTGAAAATCATCAAGACGATGTATTTCGATGAACCTGCAGCGCCATATGGCGCAGCGGGTAGCAAACTCGAAAATGGCCTGATTGCCGCCTGCGCCGCTTTCATCGTGTTGGGTTATCTCTTCATCCCGGCGCTGGGCACCGAGGCAGCCGCTGCTGCGAGTGCACTCTTCTGACCATCATACGCGTTGCCGAAACCGGCTCGACCAATGCCGACATGCTGGCGCTGGCAGCGGCAGGTGCTGCGGAAGGTGACTGGCTGATTGCTGATCGCCAGACCGCCGGACGCGGCCGGATGGGGCGCGACTGGGAATCGCCCGCCGGTAATCTTTATGCCAGCGGACTGGTGCGGTTGCGTCCCGGTGATCCCAATGCCGCCACATTGGCGCTGGTAACGGCTGTTGCGCTACACGACACGGTCTCGATCTGGGCACCGAACACCCAGTTGAAATGGCCCAATGATGTGCTTTCGTCGAGCGGTGCAAAATTGTCGGGCATATTGCTCGAGCGCGCTGGCGATGCGGTTGTGATCGGGTTGGGCGTCAACCTAACCCATCATCCCGAAAATCTCGATCGGCCAGTGACCAGCATTGCCGCGCTCGGTTTCGGAGTGTCTGAGCCTGTGATGGTCCTTGAAACATTTGCCGAGGCTTTTGACAGCTGGCTGGCACGATGGCGCGGTGAAAGTCTGGCTGATATACGCACCGCATGGCTTGCCCGTGCTCATCCCATCGGGACTGCTCTTACGGCCAATCTGCCTGATGGAGAGTCTATCGACGGCTTGTTTGATGGTTTGACGGATGCGTGTGGATTGCGGTTGCGCTTGGCGGATGGCGTCGTGCGTGTCATTCACGCAGGTGATATCTTTTTGATCTGATCCTTTAACTGGCTCAGGATATTCGGGGTTACGTAGAGTGCTGCTCGCAATCGACGCTGGGAATACCAATATCAAGTTCGCGCTTGTTAACGACGATGGCACACCGCGCACGCGCTGGCGGATCGCGACCGATGCGCGGCGCACGTCCGACGAATATGCCGTCTGGCTGATCCGCCTGATTGAGCTCGAAGGGTTAAAGCGCGAGGACGTGACCGACGTTGCGATTTCAACAGTGGTGCCGCGTGCGCTTTACAATCTGCAATCGCTTGCGACGAAATATTTCAAGGTCGAAGCGCTGGTTGCGGGCCGTGCGCCGCTTGAATTCGGAATCGCGCTTGATGTCGACGAGCCGCATGCTGTCGGCGCGGACCGTGCCTGCAATGCCATTGCCGCACATGCCATGCATGCCGGCGACCTGATCATCATCAGCTTTGGCACCGCGACGACCGTGGATCATGTCGATTTCAACGGTGCTTATAAAGGCGGGATCATCGCGCCGGGCTTAAATCTTTCGCTCGATGCTCTGGTTGCAGCCGCCGCAAAGCTGCCGCGGATTGCTATCGAAGCGCCGACCAACAACAGCGTGATTGGCCGCACGACCGAAAGCCAGATGCTCATCGGCATCTACTGGGGCTATGTCGCGATGATCGAAGGTCTGCTAACGCGTATGAAATCGGAAATCGGGCGACCGGTGAAAGTGATCGCAACGGGGGGGCTTGCAGCACTTTTCCAGCAGCACAGCCATTTGTTCGATGCCGTCGATTCTGACCTCACGCTGCGCGGCCTCAGCTTGCTCTGGGCGCGGTCGGCGCGCTAAATTATCACTTGTTTCAGAAAGTTATCATGACAACTCCCGGAAAAGAATTACTCTTCCTCGCGCTTGGCGGGTCCGATGAAATCGGCATGAATGTCAACCTATATGGTTGTGACGGCAAATGGCTGATGGTCGATTTGGGCCTGACATTTGCGGGGTCAGATTATCCCGGGATTGATCTTGTTCTCCCCGATCTGGAATTTATCGAGGCGCGCAAGAAGGATCTCGTCGGGATTGTGCTTACGCATGGTCACGAGGATCATATCGGTGCCGTCCCTTATCTGGCCGCTGATCTGGGCGTGCCGCTCTATGCCAATCCTTTCACAGCAACGCTCATCCGCGGTAAGCTCGAAGAAGAAGGGATTGCCAACCAGGTTAAACTGCATGTGATGAAACCGGGGCAGAAAGTCGATCTCGGGCCGTTCGGATTTCAGCTCGTCCGGCTTGCCCATTCGATTCCCGATATGGATGCTGTCATCGTCGACACGCCCTATGGCCGGGTGTTTCATACCGGCGACTGGAAGCTCGATGACGATCCCGTGATGGGCGTTAACGCGACGCCCGAAGAAATGACGGCAATTGGTGACAGCGGCGTTCTGGCACTCGTCTGCGATTCGACAAACGCCTTCAACGCTGAAGCGTCGGGCACCGAAGGCAGCGTGCGCGATGGCCTGATGGGCGCTGTCGCAGCGGCAAAGGGCCGTGTGGTCGTTACCAGCTTTGCCTCGAATGCCGCGCGGCTCGCAACTTTGGGGCAGGTGGCAAAGGCGAATGGCCGCGTGCTGACGGTCGCGGGGCGCTCGCTCGACCGCATTATCATGGCGGCGCGCGCCAATGGCTATCTCAAGGGTTTTCCCGATACGGTCGATTTCGACAGTGCGATGGCGCTGCCGCCCCACAAGAGCATGATCATCGCGACGGGCGGGCAGGGCGAAGCACGCGCAGCGTTGGCGCGGATCGCCTTTGATCAGCATCAGATCAAGATGGGCGAAGGCGACACGGTTATCTTCTCCTCAAAGCAGATTCCCGGCAACGAAGTTGCGATCGGTCGCATCCAGAATGCTTTGGCGCGAAAGAACGTCATTATGATCACCGAGAAGCAGGCACATGTGCATGTTTCCGGCCACCCCGGTCGCCCTGAACTGGCGGCGATGTATAAATGGATCCGTCCCGAAATGCTGATCCCGGTGCACGGCGAGCGGCGGCACATGGCCGAGCAGGCGCGCTTTGGCCTTAGCGAAGGTGTCCCGCGCGCGATTGTGCAATCCAATGGCGATGTTGTCCGCTTGGCGCCCAATGGACCCGCGATCATTGGCAAGGAGCGCACCGGGCGCCTTGTGCTTGATGGTGATGTCATCCTGCCCGCTGACGGCGCAACGATTGGCGAGCGACGCCGGATTTCGCTCAATGGCGTGATTTCGGTTGCGATTGCTGTCGACAAGGCTGGCCGTGTCTTTGGCCAGCCCGACGTCCGGATTCAGGGCATTCCGGTTGAAGACGACCGTGACGAATTTCTTGCCGACGCGCGCGAAGCGGCCGCCGATGCTGCCGGCCTCGAAAAAAATGCCGAGCGCCGCCGTGAAGCTGTGCGCCTTGCCGTTCGCCGCGTCGCAACAGAATGGACGGGCAAGAAGCCGATTATCGACGTGCTGGTGGTTGAGGGATGAGCTGGAAGACAGTTGTTGCGATCTACCTGCTGTTCTGGGTGATGTCGGCGTTTCTGGTCTTGCCGTTTGAAGCACGCGCCGTGCGCGATCAGCGTGCAGACCCCGTCGCGGGGCAGGAAGCCGGTGCACCTGCTGTTTGGCGACCGCAGCGTGTCATATTGTGGACAACGATCGTATCGACGGCGCTGTTTGGCTTGTTTTACGCCAATTACGTATACGGCTGGGTTACGGTCGCAATGCTCGACGTGATGCGCCGTTAGGTCCGCAAGCGCTCGATGGCCTGTGCGAGCGCAACATAAAGTTTGCCCATATCTGACGAAAGCAATGTTACGCCAAGCGCCGAACCGTCACGCGTGGCAAGGACATTGCGCAACATCGCTTCGAAATCGTGGATGTAGCGGTTTACCTGTTCGCGGAATTCGCTCTCTTCGTCATATTTGCGGGCGATTTCCTTGACCTCGCCCGAATCAAGCAGCCGGACGGCGCGGCGCGTGAACACGCCGCGATCCCCGCGCAGGTAGCTTGCCCAGGCACTATCGGTCACGTCGTTCGACAGGATTTTGGTAACATCGATTGCTGTTGAATTGAGCGATTCAATCAATAGCGCAACCCGGCGGGCAAAATTGTCGCGGTCGCCTTTTTCAGCGTCGTCGCGCGCATCGGCGATTCGCGCTTCGACGGCAGCGCTGGTTTCGGAAATGGTCAGCATCTGCCGCATCAGCTTGTCGGATGCTTTCGTGGCGATCTCGACGGCACGTTCCGCGCTCTGCGCCAGGTCGGCAATCTGCGCTTGCACTTCATGCGTGATCGCATCGGTCAGCGCCTTGCGCGTGCTTTCCGAAAATTGCGCAGTGGCTTCGGGAATGACCGCGCCAATGGCTTCGCGTGCACGGTCGGCGGCGGCTTGCGCAGTTTCGCGGACACGCACCATTGCTTCCACGAGTTGCGTGCCCGCGCCTTCGGCCAGCGTGCGTGTCGTGGCTTCTGCGCTTTCGACTGTTTCCACCAGCTTGACGGCCGCATCGCGGCTTGCGCTCAGTCGGCTATCGGTATCGCCAGCCAAAGCGTCGAGCGATGCGCGTTGCTTGGCAATCAGGGCTTCAGCTTCGATCAGACGATCCAGCGCCGAGGCGGCATCGCGCTCGATCTGCGTGACGATTGGCCCCGCTTCGGCAACTTTTGCACGGCTCGCAAGAGCTTTGGCATCGAGCCTGTCGAAGGCCGCTGGTAACGTCTCATCGATTTCGCGAACCGACGCATCAAGCGCCGTCATCAATCCTTCGGTGCGACTGATCAGCGTGTCCGCGGTCGTCGTACCGTTCACGAGCGACCCTGTAAGCGCCGCAGCATGCTGGTCGAGTGTGGCAAGCGCACTGGTCAGCCGCTCGGCGCGTTGAATGCCCGTGTCGTCGAGCGCTTCAAATCGCGTATCAATGCCATCGAGATTTTCGCGAACGCTGCTGAGCAGGCCCGCTGTTGTTTCGCTTTGCGATGCGAGCAAAGCACCCATCGCTTCGAGCTTTTCGGTAACGTCGTCGACACGTTTTGCGATGGCCTCAGCCGAATCCGCGCCGGTTCGCGACAAGGCGGCCTGCGTCTGATCGACAAGCGCGACCATCGCAACGCCCTGTGCATCCATATTCTGCCGTGCGGTATCGCCCGCCGTCGCCGCTCGGTCGAGCGCGGCATCAATGGCATCGGTCATTTTCGACGCCGCTTGTTCAAGCCGCTCGCTCGCATTTGCGCTGACGCTTTCGATGCGTGAGAGATGCGCACCGAGTTTTTGCGCTGCACCACCGGCAATCTCGTCAGCCTCGCGACCGCGCTGGGTTAATGAGGCCAATTGGGCGTCGAGCGCCCCAGCACTTTCATGCGCGCTGACCCCTGCTTCCTGCAATGCAGAAACCATATGCCGCGTTTCAAGCTGTGCCTTGGGCAAATCGGCCAGCAGAATGGCCAGATCGGCGCGCGCCGATGTTGCGGAAAACTTGAGCGACTGGCCGTAGCGATTGAGCGTTTCAACTTCGTCGCGCATGGCAACACTGGCGACTTTCATGCGGTGCACCGCTTCTTCGCCAAGCGTCATCAGCTTGTCGTTCGCTTCGGAAAGTTCATCCTGTTCGCGCGCCAGTTGGACGGAAACATGGGCCAATGCTGCTTCAAGCCGTGCTTGCTCGCTGCGCATGGCAACCGAGGCCTCGGTCATCCGGCGCGACATATTGCGACTGTTGCGCGTCGCCAATGTGTAGATGAGTCCGATCATCGCGAGCGGCGACGACGCAATCGCAATACCGATCGCCACCATGTCGGGCGCGGGGGGTGCCGACATCCAGCGCGGGCCGTAGATCATGCCCAGCCAGACCAGCCAGCCGACGGCGGCCAGCGTGCAGAATGTCGTGACCCAAATCGTCGTCCAGTCGCGCGGCACGGCGCTTTCGTCCTCTGCGTCTTCGATGGCGAAATCGTGCAGATCGAGCGGCGCGTCTTCGGCCTGCTCGTTCGGTTCCCGGTTCGGCCACAGACCGACCACTTGCGTTACCCCGTTCATGAATAGTCATTTACCATAGTATTTTTGAATTGCGAAACCCATGGCCGGAGATCGCATAAACTACTCCTTAAACGAGCAGCATTAGAGCATTTTCATGGCCTATGATCCTGGAGCTTTGGAAGCAGCCCTCGCGGCGGCGGTTGGCGATGAGCCTTCGTTGATTGCGGAGTTGCGCGGCGCTTTTTTTGACAGTGCCAACGCGCATGTCCTTGCCTTGACAGCGGCAAAATCCATCGAAGACTGGCACGCTGCTGCACGGCGATTGCATGGTCTTGCTGCCAGTTTTGGCGCCGTGCGCCTGATAGATGTCGCAACACAAGCGGTGCGGGCGGACCATATCGACTCTGCCGTTCTCCGCAAAATCGAGCGCACGATCGCAGCGCTCGACCTTTAGGGTGCAATCACCGCGCAAGATGGTCTAAGGCGCGCCGAGCGGGCACACCGCATGGGGACAGAATTTTGCCGTTGGCAGCATTGTTGATTGCCGGAGAAACCGTATTGCCGCGCCTGCTCGGTGCCGATCCGGTCGAGTTTCAGCTTCGTCGCGCCCGTGCTGCGGGAGCTGGGCATGCGGTGATCTACGCCGGCCGCGTCACGTCGGCGTTGCTCGCGACAGTTGATCGGCTGCGTCGCGAAGGATTGAGCGTCGATATTGCGCGCTCTGTGGCTGACGTTGCCGAATATATTCATCCCGATGAAGCTGTTTTGATGATTGCACCAGACGTTGTGATCGCGCCTGAACGAATGGCGGCAGTTGCCAACAACGCAGAGCCAGTTTTGCTTTGTGTGCGCGACGAACCAGCGAATGACCGGTTCGAACTGATCGATCCGACAGCGCGGTGGACGGGGTTTGCCCGCATCGACGGTGGCTTGCTGCGGCGGACGGCAGCAATGATCGGCGATTGGGACTTTAGTTCGACCTTGATGCGCCGTGCCGTTCAGGACGGCGCAGCGCGAATGACGCTGACGCCCGAGGAAGCGGGTGCTGACATCCTTGTTCTCGACAATGTTGGTGCGGTGCAGGTGGCCGGGCGTCGGCTGGTCGCCGCGTCGCCAATTGATAACGCGGGATGGGCGACGCGTTGGTTGATGGGACCGGCGGCGCGCATTCTTGCGCGTGTGGCTGGCGATCTCGGACTGGAAGCAACATGGGTCACGCTTGCGGGCTTTGCTCTCTGCGGTGTTGCTGTGGCCTGTGGCTTGGTTGGCTGGATCGTTGCATCGTTGCTGCTTCTGCTGACGGGGCTGCTCTGCGATGTGGCGGGTGGCATCGGGACACAGGCGGGCGCGGGCACGTTGCGCTGGGAAAAATTCAGGTTTCCGGTGCGCGCGACGGCGGCAATTGTGGTCGTTCTCGCGATGGGAACCACGCTGACGTTGCGGGTGGAGCAATGGGGGTGCCTTGTTTTTGCGCTCGTCATCATTGGTGCGACCTGGCTCGCGGTGCCCTTGGCGCGCGATGACCGGCATATGGCGTCGTGGCGCAGCGATCCGGCGGGACATGCCGTGATTGGTCTTTTCGGCTTCGTCATCGGTGCTCCCATTGCCGCGCTTGCGGTCAGTGCCGTGCATGCCAGCGTCAGCCTCGGCTGGGCGGTGCGAAAATCGCTTTCAGGGTTAGCACGCTCTTAACCGCGCGCCGGTAAAGGTGCATTCATGGTGCATCCCGCCTTCATCCTGGGCTTAAGAAATGCCTGAAGCGAGTGTCGCGCGCGTCGATGGCACCGGACGGCTGTTATCAGCTGATCCGCGCCTGCTTGCGCTTCAGGAACGGGCTGGCGCCGCATTGGGTGATATGATCGCAGTGCCACCGCTCGCGTCGATGGCACGGCTGGCGCAGACACTGGGCATACTTGTTTCACGCAGCGTGGTTGTGGCCGAGGGCGACCATGACCTCGATATCTGGGTTCGCGCGCGGCCTGACGGAGAGACAGTGGTTTTGTCGGTCGGCGGCTGGACTGTGCGACCGCAGCGTGTGCCCTGGCTGATGCCGCAATCCGATAGCGAAGTAGTGCCCGTTGGTGCGACGGAGCGCTGGACATGGGCAACGGATGCGGCGCTGCGCCTGACGGCCCTGTCGCTCGATGATCCGCGCCTGATCGGGCAGCCGCTGACTCGCATCGTTCGCCTGATCGAAGACGAAAATGGCGATTTGCCGATTATAGATGCAGTTGCGGGGGGGCATGACCTGCTTGATCAGCGCGCCATCCGCCGCGATCAGCCTGATGCCGAGATAACACTTTCGGCGACGGTTCGCACCGATGTCGATGGGCGCTTCATCGGCTTTGATGGACAGGCCGTCGGCAACATTGTCTCGCCGGGTAACGAGCTGCCCTACGAAATGCCGCTCGATACTGCCTTTGCAGACCGTCTCGACAAAGCGCTGCGGGCACCGCTCGGGCGGATTGTTGCCAATGCCGATTCGATCCGCGCGCAAACCGAAGGGCCGTTGCGCCGTGATTATGCCGATTATGCCGGTGACATTGCCAGCGCCGCGCGGCATCTGCTCGCGCTCGTCGACGATCTTGGCGACTTGCAAGCTGTCGAGCGGGCTGATTTCAAGCCAGAGATCGAGGATGTTGATCTTGCCGACATCGCGCGGCGCGCGGCGGGATTGCTACAGGTGCGCGCTTCTGACCGGCAGGTGCGCATTGATCGTCCGGCAAGCGACGACACGCTTATGGCGCGGGGCGAATTCCGCCGTGTGCTTCAGATTGTCGTCAATCTGATCGGCAATGCCGTGCGTTACTCACCCGAAGGATCGATGGTTTGGCTGCGCACCGAACGTGACGCTGACACGGCCGTCCTGATCGTCGCCGATCAGGGCAAGGGGATCGCGATCAATGACCAGGCGCGCATATTCGAGAAATTCGAACGCGTTGATCCGACCGAGCCCGGCGGCAGTGGCCTTGGCCTCTACATTTCGCGCCGTCTCGCCCGTGCAATGGGCGGCGACATCGTCGTCGACAGCGCGCCGGGGCAGGGCGCTCGCTTCGTGCTAACGCTGCCTTCCGCCTAACGCTTGCTCACCGGCACATAGTCGCGCTGCGTTGGCCCCGTATAAAGCTGGCGTGGCCGTCCGATTTTCTGGTCGGGATCGCTGATCATTTCGTTCCACTGCGCGACCCAGCCAACCGTGCGGGCAAGCGCAAAGAGTGCCGTGAACATTGTCGTCGGGAAGCCGATCGCCGACAGGATGACGCCCGAATAGAAATCGACATTCGGGAACAGCTTTTTCTCGATAAAATACGGGTCATTCAGCGCCATTTCTTCAAGTTGCAGCGCCACTTCGAAAACGGGGTCGGTCACGTTGAGTTCTTTCAGAACCTCTCGCACGGTCTGCTGCATTACGGTCGCGCGCGGGTCATAGTTTTTGTAGACACGGTGGCCAAAGCCCATCAGGCGGAACGGATCGTCCTTGTTCTTCGCGCGCTCGATATAATGCGGAATACGGTCGGGCGTGCCGATCTCGCGGAGCATTTCGAGCGCCGCCTCGTTCGCGCCGCCATGCGCTGGACCCCATAGGCAAGCGATACCTGCCGCGATGCAGGCAAAGGGGTTCGCGCCCGATGATCCCGCCAGCCGCACTGTCGATGTCGAGGCATTCTGTTCGTGATCGGCATGCAGGATGAAAATCCGGTCCATGACCTTTTCGATGACCGGATTGACTTCATAGGGTTCGGCAGGGTTGCCGAATGTCATGCGCAGGAAATTGCCGGTGTAGGACAGGTTGTTCTGCGGATAGAGGAACGGACGACCGACGCTATACTGATAGGCCATCGCCGCAATCGTCGGCATTTTGGCGATCAGGCGATGCGACGCGATCATCCGCTGCTGCGGATCGGTGATGTCGGTTGAATCATGATAAAAGGCCGACAGCGCGCCAACGACGCCGCACATGATCGCCATCGGGTGGGCATCGCGGCGGAACCCGCGATAGAATGTCGCCAGCTGTTCGTGCAGCATTGTGTGGCGCGTGATCGTCGTCGTGAACTTGTCGAGCGTCGGCCCGTCGGGCAATTCGCCATTGAGCAGCAGATAGCTGACTTCCATGAAGCTCGATTTTTCAGCAAGCTGCCCGATCGGATAACCGCGGTGGAGCAAAATGCCCTGATCGCCGTCGATATAGGTGATCGCCGAGTCGCAGCTTGCCGTGCTCGTAAAGCCTGGGTCATAAGTGAATGCGCCCGTCTGGGCATAAAGTTTGCGGATGTCGATAACATCGGGGCCGACGCTGCCCGACAGCACGGCATAGCTATTTTCCTTGTCGCCCAGCGTCAGCTTTGCGGTTGCGTCGGACATTCATCGAACTCCCTGGGTTTGTTACGCAGCGCCGTTGCGCCCTGCGAGGCAATCGTCAAGCCGACCGAGCGATTCATCGCGCCCGAGCAGCACCAAAACGTCAAAAATTCCCGGCGAAGTGCTACGCCCCGTGAGCGCCGCGCGCAACGGTTGGGCAACCTTGCCAAGGCCCAGTCCGGCATCCTCCGCCACGCGCCGCACTGCTTCTTCGAGGGCGGTCGCGGACCAATCGGTCAGGGTCGTCAGCGCCGTGTGCGCCAGCGCCAAAACTTTCTTGCTCTCATTCGTTAGCAGAGCCGACGCCCCGGCGTCGAGCGCAAGCGGGTGCATATCAAACAAAAACGCAGCACCCGCCGCCAAGTCGTTGATTGATTTGGCGCGGACTTTCAGAACCGGCATGGCTTTGGTCAGTAAATCGACGTCTGCACCGTCCAGTTGCGGCGCAATCAACCCTGACAGCCGCGCATCATCGGCTTCGCGCAGATAATGGCCGTTGATATTCTCGAGCTTCTTGATGTCGAATCTGGAAGGGGAACGCCCGACCGCTTCAATGTCAAACCATTGGATTGCCTGTTCGCGACTAATGATTTCGTCATCACCATGCCCCCAGCCAAGGCGCAGCAGATAGTTGTTCAGCGCTTCCGGCAGCACACCCATCTCGTCGCGATAAGCGTCCACACCCAACGCGCCGTGCCGCTTGGACAGTTTCGCCCCGTCCGACCCGTGGATCAGTGGGACGTGCGCATAGATCGGCTCTTTCCAACCCATCGCACGGATCATCGCCAACTGGCGGAACGCATTGTTCAAATGGTCGTCACCGCGGATGACATGCGTGATCCCCATGTCATAGTCGTCGACCACAACCGATAGCATGTAAGTCGGCGTCCCGTCCGATCGCAGCAGCACCATATCGTCGAGTTCGTCATTGGCGACCGTCACATTGCCCTGCACCCGGTCGGCAATCGTGGTTTCTCCGCCGCGTGGGGCGCGGAACCGGATAACGAACGGCAGGTCGGGCGTATCGCTGCGGTCCCGCCACCGCCCGTCATAGCGCAGCGGCAGCTTTTTTTCGCGCTGCTCGGCGCGCATCGCTTCGAGTTCTTCAGGCGTCGCGTAGCAGCGATAGGCATGGCCCGCCGCGAGCAGCTGGTTGGCGACTTCGGCATGCCGGTCCATCTGCGCAAACTGGAACACTTCCGGCCCGTCCCAATCGAGCCCCAGCCAGCGCATCCCGTCGAGAATCGCGTCAATCGCGCCCTGTGTGGATCGCGCGCGGTCCGTATCCTCGATCCGCAACAGGAATTTGCCGCCAAAATGCCGCGCATACAGCCAGTTGAACAGCGCGGTTCGCGCGCCGCCGATATGGAGATAACCGGTTGGCGAAGGCGCAAAGCGGGTCACGACAGTTTCGGTGCTTGCGCTCACGCAGAGTTTCTCCAACGATGTGTCCCGAGATGGGCACGATGTTTGCGACGATATTCGGAAGCGCTCCTAGCATGGGGATGGGGCCGCTTCAAAGGGGGCGTTGGCCGCGCATTGGCGCACGGATCGAAGCGTTCCTCGATGCCGAGCGCGATCAGCTCGCCTTGTGGTTGCCCGTGGCGCTGGGGGCGGGGATCGCGGCGTGGTTTGTGCTGGACGGTCGCGCGCAGTGGCAGGCGTGGTTGCTGGCGATGGCCGCACTCGCGGTTGGATCGCGGTTGTTGCCGCGCGGCAGCCGTCTGCGGCGCATTGTCCTGATCGGTGCAATCGCGGCGGTGATCGGCTGCGGTGCGATCTGGACCCGTGCGACATGGGTCGCGGGGCCTGTGCTCACGCGCCCGATGGTGGCGACCTTCACCGGGCGGATCGAACGTGTCGAAGTGCAAACCGCCAAAGACCGTGTGCGCCTGACGCTCGCCCCGATTGACGCACCAAACTTGCCACCGAGAGTGCGTGTTACTGTTGATGACGTCATAGCGTCGGCCGGACTGGTCGCGGGCAACAGCGTTACCGTGCGTGCGCGTCTCGTCGAACCGCCGAGCGCAAGTGTCCCGGGCGGTTTCGATTTCTCGCGGGTTGCCTGGTTTCAGGGGCTCGGCGCAACCGGCAAGGCCATCGGCCCGGTGGTGCGGATTGGCCCTGAGCGCAACGCGACAGCCGGGCTGCGCGAACGATTGTCGGCGCATATCCGCTCGCGGCTTCCGGGCAGCGCCGGTGGTATCGCTTCGGCTTTTGCCACCGGGGACCGCGGTGGCATTTCGCAGGCGGACGAAGACGCGATGCGGGCAAGCGGGCTGACGCATTTGCTGTCGGTTAGCGGTTTGCATGTGACTGCTGTCGTCGGGGCGGCGATTTTCCTGTCGCTGCGGCTGCTTGCGCTCAGTTCCTTTCTGGCGCTGCGGGTGCCGCTGCTGCTCATGTCCGCCTTGATCGGGGCGCTGGTTGGGATCGGCTATACGTTGCTGACGGGCGCTGAAGTGCCGACAGTCCGGTCGTGCGTCGCGGCAGTGCTGGTGCTGGCGGGCATTGCCCTTGGCCGCGAGGCATTCACGTTGCGGCTGGTGGCAACGGGAGCGATTGTCGTGCTGCTGCTCTGGCCCGAGGCGCTGGTCGGGCCGAGTTTCCAGCTTAGTTTTGCCGCGATCACGTCGATTGTCGCGCTGCACGAAACGCCGATCATGCGACGGCTGAGCGCGAAGGGTGACGAGCGCCTCATCGCGCGATTCGGTCGCGCGGTGCTTGGGCTTTTGATCACCGGGATTGTCGTGGAAGCCGCGCTCGCGCCCATCGCGCTGTTCCATTTTCACAAGTCCGGTCTTTACGGCGCTTTTGCCAATATAATTGCCATCCCACTGACAACATTTATCATTATGCCGCTTGAGGCCTTGGCGCTGCTGTTCGATACAGTCGGCTTTGGCGCGCCGTTCTGGTGGGCGACGGGGCTTGGCATGGAAGCGTTGCTGGGCCTTGCGCGGCATGTGGCCAGCGTTCCGGGTGCGCAGGCTGCACTGGCATCGGTGCCCGTCGCGGCGTTCGGATCGATCATCGGTGGCGGGTTGTGGCTGATGCTCTGGCATGGGCGCGTGCGGCTGGCGGGCGTGCTGCCGATTGCGGTGGGTGCAGTATGGGCATTGCTGACGCCGCCGCCCGATCTGTTGATGACGGGCGATGGCATGCACATGGCAGTGCGCAGCGCGGACGGCACACTGTCCACATTGCGCCCGCGCGCGGGGGATTATGTCCGCTCGGTGCTGAGCGAACGCGCGGGGATGATCGGCGATCTCGATGATCTCGATGTCCTGCCTGGGGCCGATTGCAGCACAGATAGCTGCCGCGTGACCTTGCAGCGCGGCGAGCGCAGCTGGCGGGTGCTTGCGACGCGGAGCCGATATATCCTGCCCTACGCCTCGTTCCGCGCGGACTGTGCGGCGGCGGACATCGTGGTCAGCGACCGCCGCCTGCCCGACTGGTGCCGCCCGCGCTGGTTCAAGGCGGATCGGGCATTGCTGGCGCAAACGGGGGGACTGGCCGTGACGCTTGCGTCGGGGCGGGTGGAGACGGTAGCCGAAGGGGAAGGCGCGCATCCGTGGGTATTGGCGCGGGAGCGGCAGTGACTGGTTTTTCGCTGTTTTCGATCAAAAGTTAGTCAAAAGTTAGTCCAAGGATTTTTCGCGAATGGCGGGCGAAGTTCTCGAAGTTCTCACTATCGGCCCTGCGCGAGAATCTTGGCCATATGCCGATTGGCGGGCATGAAGTTGACGAAGTTGACACTATCGGGGCCACGGAAATCGTGGCTCAAGGCGGGCGGGATCAACATTGGGAAAGAGCAGCGCGCACGAATCGCAGTTACGAACATAACATGAACATGATTTGTAGGAAAGATATTCGTTTGGTCACATATCAGCGGCGTTTGAGCGATTTGCGAGGATTTTCCCGACGCTCAGCGCTGATTTGAGGCGGCACGAATTTTGTCGTCCATTCAGGTCAGATGTTGAGACAGTGTAGGTATCAGCCGACAGTTAGAGCCCACCGTCAAAAACTATAACGGAGATGCCGTTTGGGTCAGTAAGGTAGAGATAAGAACTGCCCCAAGGTCTCGCCGTAGGCCCGAGGCATTCTATCGTTGGGGGCAACCCTGCCTTGAATGCCGCAAGATTCTCGGTTCGAAACTGCAAGCTCAGTCCGGCAAACCCATCGGACTGCGGGCCGTTATAAATTTCAAGCAGCGCTTCCCGCCCACCGCCTGAAAGAGCGAGGATACAGCCGACATCGTTCGCCTCCTGCCACTCCTCTACAACCCGCATCCCAAGGCAGGTGATGAAGAAATTGCGCGTTTCTTCAAGCCTCGGAGTTATGATTTTCGTTTTAAGGGCTGATGGCCACATCGAAACCTCACCGACTTGTCGTTCGTGTATACGCGAGATGTGTGCATGGCACGAAAAAAGCCTGCCGTCAGCTATGAGTTCTCAACAAGGGCACTCTCACCCGCCAAGGCTCGCAGCTCCGATTTGATACGGTACAAAAGCGATAGGCAGCTTTTCCAGTTTCCAGCATAAAAACCGACAGTCAGCATCCCACAACATACCTGACATGGGACCAACGCCACCAAAGCGGCAAAATCGCTTCGTCGGTCGGAACCTCGGGCTGCCGTCAGGGCTTGCGCGAAGGTGCGCTGGGGCAGCGCAGCCTCGCCCTTCGCCTAGTACCGCCGCAGCAGCCCCGCAAGCCGTCCCTGCACCCGCACTTGCTCGGCCTTGTACAGTTGCGGGCTGTGCGCCGCGTTGGCGGGGTCGAGGCGGACGTCGCGGCCCATGCTGCGGAAATATTTGAGCGTCGCTTCGTGATCGTCGACCAGTGCAACCACAATCTCGCCGTCGCGCGCGGTTTCGGTCTTGCGGATGAGCGCATAGTCGCCGTCGAGAATACCCGCTTCGACCATCGAATCGCCCGACACTTCGAGCGCATAATGTTCACCCGGGCCGAGCAGCGCGGCGGGGACCGAAAGCGACGATTGCCCCTCCATCGCTTCGATCGGCAAGCCGGCCGCAATGCGACCGTGCAGGGGGAGTTCGATAATATCGTTGCTGTTCGCCGCGACCGGCAGCGACGGCGCCGACACGCCCGACCGGATCGAAACGACTTTACCTTCGCGTTCGGGCATCCGCAGCACTTCGAGCGCACGCGCCCGATTGGGCAAGCGCCGGATGAATTCGCGTTCCTCGAGCGCCGAAATCAGACGGTGAACCCCCGATTTCGACTTCAGATCGAGCGCTTCCTTCATTTCCTCGAACGATGGCGAGATGCCGGTTTCGTTCAGGCGATCCTGAATGAAGCAGATGAGTTCATGTTGTTTGCGCGTCAGCATGTGCGGCTCCGGCGTTGGGAACGAATGCGGAACTTCTATGCAAACAAAAACGGAACGTCAAGCAAGGATTATGACGCGCACGTCATCACCGGTCGCGGCGGGTGGCGATCCGGCGGGGCGAACGATCAGCGCGGTCGCCGATGCCAGCGGGACGAGCATGCCGCTGTCGCCGCGTAATTGCGCGATGACCCCGTCGATCCATAGGGCGCGGAGATAGTCAGTGCGGATGCCGACGGCGGGGAGGTCGGCCGCGAGGCGCGCAGTGAAGGTGGGCGGCGCGGGGTGGCTGGCACCGGAGAGGTGCGCGATCAGTGGCTTCAGGAACAGCGTCGCCGTAACGAAAGCCGACACCGGATTGCCGGGCAGGCCGAGCGCGACGGCCTTGCCCAGCCGCCCCGCCATCAGGGGCTTGCCGGGCCGCATGGCGATCTTCCAGAAGTCGATGGTCGCACCGGCATCGATCAGGGCAGGCCGGACGAGATCATGGTCGCCAACCGATGCGCCGCCCGTGGTGACAATGATGTCGTGACCAGCCGCTTCGGCGAACACCGACGCAAGCGCGGTGCGATCATCGGGGATGATGCCGAAATCGGTTATCACGACCGGCAGCGACCCCATCATCGCGGCGAGCATGATCGCGTTTGACGATGGCAGATGGTCGGGGCCGGGGTCAGTCCCGATGGGCACGAGTTCATCGCCTGTCGATATCAACGCGACACGGATGCGGCGGTGGACGGGCAGCGTGGTATGCCCGCCGATGGCCGCGAGACCGATCCGGGCGGGGGTGAGGGGGTCTCCGGCTTTGATCAGAGCCTGTCCGGCGACGAAGTCTGATCCGGTGCGCCGGACATGCGCGCCTTGGTGGCCGGGGCTGTCAGCTGTGAGGGTCAGGGTTTCGCCGTTACGGGTTACATTTTCCTGGATGATGACGCTGTCGGCGCCGTCGGGCATTGCGGCGCCGGTGAAGATTCGGATGGCCTCGCCCGCGCCGGCCATCCTGGCATAGGGCGATCCGGCGGCGGATTCGCCTGTTATGCGCCACGGGCCGGGCCTATCGGCGTGGCGGATGGCGTAACCGTCCATTGCCGAGAGGTCGCGCGCGGGCTGGGTGCGCAGGGCGACGACGGGTTCGGCGGCCCAGCGACCGGCAGCTTCGATCAGTGGCAGCGTTTCGACGTCGACAGGCGCGGCGAGCGTCAGCAGCCGGACCAGCGCTTCGTCGGGCGTGATCACGCGCGCCAGTCGCCCGAACGGCCACCCGACTTGGCGCGAAGATGGATCTTACCGATCATCATGCATCGGTCGAGTGCTTTTGCCATGTCATAAAGTGTCAGCAATGCTGTCGAAACTGCTGTTAAGGCTTCCATTTCAACGCCTGTTGGCCCGGTTGTCCGAGCCGTGGCCGTCGCGAGGATCGCGTTGTCGGCTAACGTGAAATCGACGGTTACCGATGACAGCGCAATCGGGTGGCAGAGCGGGATGAGGTCGCTGGTTTTCTTGGCCGCCATGATCCCGGCGACGCGCGCCACGGCGAGGACATCGCCTTTCTTGGTCGTGCCGTCGCGGATGGCGGCGAAGGCTTCGGGCGACATGGTGATCGTCCCCTCAGCCGTGGCTTCGCGCGCCGTTGAGGGTTTGCCTGCGACATCAACCATGTGCGCGGTGCCGCTGTCGTCGAGATGCGTGAGCTTGCTCATTTGCCCGTCAATAGCAGGCGGGTTGCGGCTTCGACATCGTCTTGCCGCATCAGGCTTTCGCCGACGAGGAAACTGCGGATGCCGTGCGCGGCCATGCGCGCGCAATCGGCATGAGTGGAAATGCCGCTTTCGCAGACGAGCATTATGTCCGCCGGGGCCAGCTTTGACAGATGCGTCGTTGTGGCAAGATCAACGTCGAATGTCTTGAGATTACGATTGTTGATGCCGATCAGTTTCGATTTCAGGCGAAGCGCCCGGTCGAGTTCGGCCGTGTCATGGACTTCGACCAGCACGTCCATGTCGAGGTCGCGCGCAGCCGCTTCAATCTCGACCATCGCACCGTCGTCGAGCGCGGCGACGATGATCAATATTGCGTCGGCGCCCATCGCGCGCGCTTCGGTAACTTGCCACGGATCGACCATGAAATCCTTGCGCAGCACGGGCAGAGCACAGGCCGCGCGCGCGGCGACGAGATAATCTTCGTGCCCCTGAAAATAGGGCGTATCGGTGAGGACGGACAAGCAGGCCGCACCACCCGCTTCATAGGCGCGGGCGTGCGCGGGCGGATCGAAATCGGCGCGGATCAATCCTTTGGAGGGCGATGCTTTCTTGATTTCAGCGATCAGGGCGAAGCCTGCCTCGGCCTTGGCGCGTATGGCGTGCTCGAACCCGCGCACCGGCGACGGCGCGGGCCACATCGCCAGCCCTTCGGCTTTGCGCAGCGCAACTTCGCCGCGCTTGGTTTCGCAGATTTCGTCGAGTTTGTTCATCGGTATGCGATCCAGCAGTCGAGCAGTGCCTTGGCAAGCCCTTTGTCGATGGCTTCGGCGGCTTCTTCGATGCCGTCTTCGCCATCATTGGCCTCGCCCGCCACGATCAATGCGGCTGCGGCGTTGAGGAGGACGGCGTCGCGATAGGCACCGGGTTTCCCGTCAAGCAGATCGCGAAGCGCAGCGGCGTTGAAATGCGCATCGCCGCCCCTGATCGCGTCGGACGGATGCCGGGGCAGGCCAGCGCCTTCGGGGGCGATGATGTCATGGCCAAGGTCGAAGCCGATCGACACAAACCGGCTGATTCCGCTGATCGAGATTTCGTCGAGGCCCTCTTCGCCCGAAACAATCATCGCACGTTCGGTGCCGAGCTGGGTCATGGCATCGCGATACACCGGCACCAGCGACGGGCTGGGAACGCCGACGAGTTGTCGCGTGACTCTGGCCGGATTGGCGAGCGGGCCGAGCAGATTGAAAATCGTGCGCCGCCCAAGGCGTTTGCGGATCGGCGCAATCCGCGCGAGCGCGGGGTGATGCTTTTGTGCGAACATGAATGCGATCCCGAGGTCGGCAAGGGTTGCTTCGGCCGTTTCGCTGGCGTGGTTGAGATCGAGGCCGAGGGCTTCGAGTGTGTCCGCTCCGCCCGCCATTGACGATGCGGCGCGATTGCCATGCTTGGCGACCGGCACACCACATGCCGCAACCACAATGGCAACGGCAGTCGAGACATTGAGACTATGGCTGCCATCGCCACCCGTGCCGCACACGTCGATGGCATTCCCAGGTGCCGTCACCGGGATCATCCGCGCGCGCATTGCCCGTGCCGCGCCGACGATCTCGTCCGCCGTTTCGCCGCGAACGGCGATGGCGATCAGCATTTCGGCAATCTCCGCATCGGTCATGTCGCCGTCGAGCATATGGCCGAACGTCCGTTCAGCGTCGCTCTGCGTCAGCACCGCACGATCTCCGCGCCGCCGCGCCTCCGCGTGAATATTGGTCTATTGTCACGCGGAGACGCGGAGACGCGGAGCATCAGTGCTTGTTTCACACGCGTTCCCTGACCTCGATGTTTGCGATTTTCATGAAATTGGCCAGCATGGCGTGGCCATGTTCGGTGGCGATGCTTTCGGGGTGGAACTGGACACCGTGGATGGGAAGCGTCGCGTGGCGGAATCCCATGACGCTGCCATCGGGTGCGGTGGCATTGATGATCAGGTCTGTGGGAATGTCGTCGACAATCAGTGAGTGATAGCGCGTGGCGGTGAACGGCGAGGGAAGACCCGCGAACAGCCCGCCGCCGTCATGCGAGACCGGCGATGTCTTGCCGTGCATCAGGCCGCCGCGCACGACCTGTCCGCCGAAATGCTGGCCGATCGCCTGATGACCGAGGCAGACGCCGAGGAGCGGACGGCCCTGATCGGCACAGGCAGCAACCAGATCGAGCGAAATACCGGCCTCATTCGGCGTTTTCGGCCCCGGCGAAATGAGAAAAGCCTCCGCCCCCGACGTCATCGCCTGCCCGACGCTCATCGCATCGTTGCGCACGACTTCGACCTCGGCCCCCAATTCCATCAGATAATGGACGAGGTTCCACGTAAAACTGTCATAATTATCGATGACGAGAATCATTGCCCGAACCCCGCTTCGTTTGCGATGCGAACGGCTTCGCGCGCCGCCGCGATCAGGGCTCCCGCTTTGGCTTCGCATTCACGTTGTTCGTAGTCGGGGTTTGAATCCGCCACAATGCCTGCCCCTGCCTGAATGTGCATGACGCCGTCCTTCACGATCGCCGTGCGCAGGACGATGCAGCTGTCCATGCTGCCGTCGGGGCTGAAGTAACCAACCCCACCGGCATAGGCCCCGCGCGTTTCGGGTTCGAGTTCGGCAATGATTTCACACGCGCGGACTTTGGGCGCGCCGCTGACCGTGCCTGCCGGAAAGCCGGCGAACAAGGCGTCGAGCGCGTCCTTACCGGGGGCGAGCTGGCCGACGACGTTGGAGACGATATGCATGACGTGGCTGTAAAATTCGACGGTGTAGCTGTCGGTTACGGTCACACTGCCTGCCGTCGCCACGCGGCCGACATCGTTGCGACCAAGATCAAGCAGCATGAGATGCTCGGCGCGTTCCTTGGGGTCGGCAAGCAGCGAATTTCGGTTTTCGGCATCCTCGAGCGCGGTCTTGCCGCGCGGACGGGTGCCTGCAATCGGGCGGATCGTGACTTCGCCATCGCGCGCACGGACGAGAATTTCGGGGCTCGAGCCGGTCAGTGCAAAGCCCGGCAAGTCGAGATGATAAAGGAACGGCGACGGATTGATCCGCCGCAATGCGCGATAAAGATCAAATGCCGGGAGCGCGAAAGGCATGGTGAAGCGCTGGGCGAGGACGACCTGAAAAATGTCGCCCGCCGCGATATAGTCTTTGGCGGCAGCGACCATTGATGCGTATTTGCCGGGTTCCAAAACTGGCTTTGGGTTCCCCCTCTCTCCGCTCGGCTGAGGCCGAGTCGCTCTCTCCCCTTGAGGGAGAGAGGAAGATAGTTTGGCCATTGCCGCGTCGATCCGCTCGACTGCTGGCGCAATCTCCCCGCCCGACCAGACCGGAGCGGCAAAATAAAGCCGGTCGGCCAGCCGGTCGAACACAAGGATCAGCGTCGGCCGGACGAACAGCATGTCGGGCAGGTCGAGCGGATTGGCAGGCGGGCGGGGGAGTTTCTCGATCAGGCCGATGGTCTCATACCCGAAATAGCCGACGAGGCAGGCGAGAACGCCGGGCAACCCGACCGGCACATCGATCCGGCACGACGCGACCAGCGCACGAAGCGCGGTCATACTGTCCTCGGCAAGGGGCGCAAAATCATCGCGGGTGGTCAGCCAGTGCCGGTTGATCTCGGCATTTGCTCCGTGCGCGCGGAACACCAGATCGGGCGCAAGGCCGATGAGACTGTATCGCCCGCGCACGGCACCACCCTCGACCGATTCCAGGATGAAATCGCCGCGTTCGGGCTCGAACAGCTTGAGCATGGCTGACACCGGTGTTTCGGTATCGGCAATCATGCTGCGCCAGATCAGCGCCGGCGCACCGGCATCAAGCTGCGCCTGTGCAAGTGCATCGGCCTCTGGCGTCACTAGCGCGCAGTGCCGCCGGTCAGCGACCGCTTGAACGCAGCCAGCGCGGCATCGTTGCGCGTCACGCCGATCTTGGCTTTGATCGCAGCGGCAAACTGCTGGACATATTCATCGCCGACAAGGCGGCTGAGCTGCGCTTGCGTGGCGGCAACCAACGGCTGCGCCGCCTTGGGATCGCCCGGGACGATCTTGTCGAGATACACGACGAACCAGCCTGCGCCTTCGGGGACAGCAAGAACCTTTGCGCGCTTTTCGACCATGCCGAACATCATCGTCAGCGCGGGGGGCACTTTGTCGGGGCTTTGCACGATTTCGAGGCGACGGCCGCTGGCAGGCCGCGGGGCGGGCAGTGTGACGCCAGCGCCGGACAGCGCTTGCGCAAAGGCCATGCCCTTGTTCACATTGGCTGCGACAGCTTCGGCCACGCGGCGGGCTGCCACGGTCGCCTTGTCGACCTGTGCATCGGCCATCACCTGATTGCGGATGTCCGCCAGTGGTTTCGGTGCCGACGGAATGATCCGGTCCATATGGTACAGCACATAAGCCGTGCCATTGCCGATCGACGCAACTTGCGGATCGTCGGCGCTATCGGCCTGAAATGCATCGCGCAGCAGCGGTTGATATTCGGGGGGCAGCGTAAAACCCGGCACATCGGGCGCGATGCCGCTCGCCGTGATTGCGGGTGTCGACGTAGCGGTCAGGACATATTTTTTAGCGACATCGTCAAACGTCGCGCCGCCGTTGATGTCCTCCTCAACCTTGGCGACGAAATCGGCGAGTGCTTCGTCGGTTTTCACTTTCGACAGTTCGGCAACAAGGTCACCGCGCACGGCGGCAAGCGGCTGCGCGGCGATGACAGCGACTGAATCAACGCGGACAATGTGATAGCCCAGTCCCGATTGCGCGAGTGCGGCAAAGCCGCCCTTGGGCGCCACAAAGGCCGCCTCGGCCACGCGCGGGCCGGTCAGCTTTTCGAACGCAGGCTTGTCGGTCGCGCTGACGGCCAGTGCTTCGAGACCGACCGATTTGGCGGCATCGGCCATCGATGTGCCACCGCGCACTTTGGCGAGCAGGCTGTCGGCATCGCTCTGTTTCTGGATGATGATCTGCGTAAACCCGCGCGTTTCGCGACCGGCATATCTCGCCGCTGCTGCTTTATACGCAGCCGCGATTTCGGCTTCGGTGGGCACGGCGCTCGCGGCAAAACGGGTGCGGTCGAACTGCGCGAGCTTGATCGTCCGGCGTTCGGGCACTGTGTAGCGCGCGATGTTGCGCTTGTAGTAATCGACAACCTCAACGTCCGGCAGCGGCGTGTTCGAGGCGAACGCAGCGGACGGCACGACGCCGATCTGTCCCTGCCGCGTTTCGAGCATCAAAGTGGCATAGGGCTGCACCAGAGTTGTTGGCGCGCGGGCACCGCCCGCAACGGGCACGAGCAGCATCTTGGTGATCGCTTCGCGGCCGAAATCAGCGCGCAGCTGATTTTCCGGAATCCGGCGCTGCGCCAATATGTTGAGAAACGTCGAGCGGTCGAACTGGCCATTGGGGCCGTTGAAAGCAGCGATGCTGGCAATCGCGCCATCGACGAGCTTGCGGCTGGCGACGAGGCCATTGCTGGCGGCATATTGTTCGAACGCGCTGCCATTGATCATCTGGTCGACAGTCTGTTCGGCGCCGCCCTGCGCGACGAACGCTGCCATGTCGAGTTCGGGCTTTTGCTGTCGCGCGCCTTCGAGCTGTGTCTGGGCCCGGCGTTGCGCTTCGTTTTCGGCGACGACTGTATTCCCGACCTTGGCGATTGCGCCGCCCGTGTTCGCCGCGCCGCCGAACATCGAATTGCCTTCATAAAGCGTCACGATGAACGCAATGACGACAAGAGCAAAAATGGCGAGGCCGAGCGGTTTTTTCGCAAAGTTGCGGAAGAATGTAAGCATGGGTGCGGCAATCCGGCCTTGAGCAATGACTGCCGCCCCCATAGAGCGGGCCTATGACCCTACGCAAGCTCGCCCCAAAGCTGATCGCCGGAAACTGGAAAATGAATGGCAGCGTCGCGGCGCTCGCCGAAATCGACGCGATGGCGGCGGCCGCGATGCCGCTTGCGGTTGACGTTGCGATCTGTCCGCCGTTTACGCTGATTGCCGCGGCCTGCGGTCGCGGCGTGGCTATCGGTGCGCAGGATTGCCATGCGAAGACATCGGGTGCGCATACCGGATCCGTTTCGGCGGACATGCTGGTCGAAGCGGGTGCGACCTATTGCATTGTCGGACACAGCGAGCGCCGCACTGATAATAGTGAAACCGATGCCGACGTCCGCGCAAAAGCAGAAGCCGCGATTGCCGCCGGGATGACCGCCATCGTCTGCGTCGGCGAAACGCTGACCGAGCGCGACGCGGGCGAGGCGGTCGCTGTTGTGAAGCGCCAGCTGGCGGGATCTCTGCCCGGCATTCTCGACAAGACAGTGGTGGCCTATGAACCCGTTTGGGCCATCGGCACGGGGCGCACGCCGTCTGTCGAAGACGTGGCCGAAATCCACGCCGAAATCCGCGCGATTGTCGGCGACGCGGTGCGCATTCTTTATGGCGGGTCGGTCAAGGCATCGAACGCCGCTGAATTGCTTCATGTGGCCAATGTCGACGGCGCGCTGGTTGGGGGTGCAAGTCTGACTGCCGCCGATTTCGTCCCGATCATCGAAGCAGCGGTTTAACGCGTGTCGCGCTGGTATCCAGCCGTCGATTCGCATTGGAGCGCCAGCAACGCCGCGAAAATGAGGGTGTTTGGCGCGCTGGGTTTCGCGGCGTGGATTGGCATCCCGACGGTCCTTCTCGTTACTTTTCACGGTCGCCAGATTGCGTCGGGACTTATCAGCTTATTTGAGATTGCAATTGCGGCCCTGCTGGTCGGGTTGGCGTTGGTCACGGCTTGGCGTTTTCGCCAGCATAAAGGCTTGGTCGTCGGCCCGGTCCTGCTGGTGGCGCTGGTCATCGAAGTGACGAAACGGCTGATCCTGACGTTTGAGGGCATGCTGAGTTTCGGGGTGTTCGATGCCGTGCTGACATTCATGATGTTTTTCGGGCTGTTGAACGGCATTCGCGGCGCGCGTGCTCTGCGCCATTTGAAGCCGGATGATCATCTGCAAGAGGTCTTTGAATGATGAAAGCCTATCCATTTATTTCGCTCGCGCAGGCGCTGATTTTGGTCCGGATTGTAACCGCACTTCTTTTCATGGCGCATGCAGCCGTCCGCATCGCCAACGGGACGATCCCGCAGTTTGGCAAGTTTATGGCCTCGGTTGGCTTTCCGGCTGGCGAAGCTGTCGTCTGGACGATAACCATCGTCGAGTTTATTGCGGGTACATTGTTGATCATCAACCGCTATGCGC
>JAYUQI010000171.1:0-9161 GCA_043756805.1 Sphingomonas sp. | reverse complement strand
GGCTTGCCGCGCCTCGCAGATGCGCCGCAGATCGAGATCGAGCTGCTGAACAGCCCGAACCCGCCGGGTGGTGTCGGTGAAATCGCGGTGCCACCGGTTGCGCCGGCGATCGCCAATGCGCTCTATGCGCGGTCGGGCAAACGGCACCGCAATTTGCCGCTGGTGCGCCCTTCGACAGGCTCAGGGAAGTCGGAGAAAGGCGCGTGATCCCGCCTGCGGATCATCCCCCCGTTGCGCCGCGCAAGATCGGGGTGTTGCTCGTCAACCTCGGCACCCCCGATGCGCCTGATGCGTCGAGCGTGAAACGGTATCTGAAGGAGTTTCTGTCCGACCGGCGTGTGGTCGAATTGCCGTCTTTCCTGTGGCAACCGATCCTTCGTGGGATCGTGCTCAATACTCGGCCCAAGCAATCGGCCGAAGCCTATGAACAGGTCTGGATGAAAGACGGGTCGCCGCTCGAGGTTATCACGCGCGATCAGGCCACGGCACTGGCGGGGGCGTTCGGGCCGGGTGTAACCGTCGATTATGCGATGCGTTATGGCTCGCCGTCGATTGGCGAGAAATTAAAAGCGCTCAAGGAACTGGGCTGCAACCGTATTCTCGTTGCACCGCTCTATCCGCAATATTCGAGCGCAACGACGGGAACGGTCAACGACAAGTTGTTCGAGCAATTGCAGGAAATGCGCTGGCAACCGGCGCTGCGCACACTGCCGCCCTATCATGATGATCCGGCGTATATCGATGCGCTTAAGGTTTCGATTGAAGCGACGCTCGCGGGTCTGGACTTCACGCCCGACGCTGTTGTTGCCAGCTTCCATTCAATGCCACTCAGCACATTGATGAAGGGCGATCCCTATCACTGCCAGTGCCAGAAAACCGCGCGCTTACTGGGCGAAGCATTGGGGCGTGACCTGATCGTCAGTTTCCAGTCGAAGCTGGGGCGGGCGAAATGGCTCGAGCCGTCTACCGAAGCGACGCTGGCGCGGTTGGCGGCAGAAGGCATGAAAAACATCGTCGTCGTGACGCCGGGCTTTTCTGCCGACAATCTCGAAACGCTCGAGGAAATCGCGATCCGGGGTCGCGAAACATTTGTCGAAGGCGGCGGCAAGGAACTCGTAACGGTGCCCTGCCTGAACGCCAGTGACGAAGGCGTAGGAATGCTTCGCACTTTACTTGCGCGGGAACTTGAAGGCTGGGTTTCCCCTGCCTAAGCTGCTCCAAAATAAGGAGAGGGCAGATGGCACGAATCGCAGTCGTAACCGGCGGCACGCGCGGCATTGGCGAGGCGATCAGTCTCGCCCTGAAAGACATGGGGATGACCGTTGCCGCCAATTATGCGGGCAATGACGACAAGGCGCAGGCGTTTTCAAAAGCGACCGGCATCGCGGTTTATAAGTGGGACGTCGGCGATCATCAGGCGTGCATCGATGGCTGTGCGCGCGTCGAGGCTGACCTTGGCCCTATCGATGTTGTCGTCAACAATGCCGGGATCACGCGTGACGGCGTGCTCGCGCGGATGAGTTTCGACGACTGGAACGACGTTATGCGTGTCAATCTTGGCGGATGCTTCAACATGGCAAAAGCAACATTCGGCGGGATGACGGCGCGCGGATGGGGCCGTGTGGTCAATATAGGGTCGATCAACGGTCAGGCCGGGCAATATGGCCAGGTTAACTATGCCGCCGCGAAATCGGGCATCCACGGCTTTACCAAAGCGCTGGCACAGGAAGGCGCGAAAAAGGGTGTGACGGTCAACGCGATTGCACCGGGCTATATCGACACCGACATGGTTGCCGCCGTGCCACCCGAAGTGCTGGCGAAGATCGTCGCAAAAATTCCAGTTGGGCGATTAGGTCAGGCGAATGAAATCGCGCGGGGTGTCGCGTTTCTGGTGTCAGAGGATGGTGGTTTCGTGACCGGATCGACGTTATCGCTGAACGGCGGACAGCATATGTATTGACCATCAACCGCACGCCTGAGCTTGTCGAAGGCCTGTCCTTTTTGTCAACCATCGTAAGAAGGGCAGCCCTTCGACAGGCTCAGGGATGCGGCGCTATTAAGCATCAACTTTTGCCAAGATGATCCGACTATTGCCATGACCACCGCCTATCATCCGCCCGTCAAACGATCCGTAACCATTGCGGGGCATGAGACATCAATTAGTCTCGAGCCCGTTTTCTGGGATGCACTAGGCATCGCTGCCGACGCGGCGGGCCTCCCGCTCAATGCCCTGATCGCGCAGGTCGATGTGGAGCGGATCGCTGCTGCCAATCCGCCGAATCTGGCGAGTGCCTTGCGGGTCTGGGTGTTGCTAAATAAACGCCCGGCATGACCGCAAGTTCCGATCTCTCGATCGTCGATTACACCGATGCGCATGCAAAGGCCTTTCACGACATCAATGCGCAGTGGATCGAGGCCATGTTCGTGCTGGAAGACCATGACCGTCACGTCCTGACGCACCCGCGCGAGGTGATCCTGGATCAGGGTGGAGCGATCCTTTTGGTCTCATCGCCCGAGCATGGTGTCGTTGGCGCGTGCGCCCTGATGAAAACGGGCGAAGGCACGTTCGAGCTGACCAAGATGGGCGTGCTCGAAAATGTGCGGGGGTTGAAAGCGGGCGAGTTTTTGTTGCGTTCGGTCCTCGAGCGCGCGGCAACAATGGGGGTGACAACGCTTTATCTGCTGACCAGCAGCAAGTGCGAAGCGGCGATCCATCTCTATGAAAAGGCGGGATTCGTCCATGATGCGGCGATCATGCGTACCTATGGCACCACCTATGCGCGGTGCGATGTCGCGATGTCTTACCCGATTGCGCGCAAATAAATAAATTCGGCGGTTGCATTCCCCGCCGCCTAACCTCCATCATGTCGATATGCTTAGGCAATATGAACTGGTTGAGCGGGTCAAATCCTATGATCCCGACGCGGACGAGGCGCTGCTCAATCGTGCCTATGTTTTTTCGATGCAGATGCACGGGAGCCAGCTGAGGGCATCGGGCGATCCCTATTTCAGCCACCCCATCGAAGTTGCGGGGATATTGACCGATCTGCACTTGGACGACGAGACGATTGCGACCGCGATCCTGCATGACACGATCGAAGACACGCTGACGACGCAGGAAGAGATTGTCGCGAAATTTGGCCCCTCAGTCGGGCGGCTCGTCGATGGCGTCACCAAGCTGTCGAAAATCGAAGCGCAGACCGAGAATGAACGCGCGGCGGAAAATCTGCGCAAGTTCCTGCTGGCGATGTCCGACGACATCCGTGTGCTGCTCGTCAAGCTGGCCGACCGGCTGCATAATATGCGCACGCTGCATTTCATCAGTGATCCGGCCAAGCGGCGGCGGATCGCCAAAGAAACAATGGACATTTATGCGCCGCTTGCCGAGCGGATCGGCATGTATGAATTCATGAACGAAATGCAGACGCTGGCGTTTCGCGAGCTTGAGCCTGATGCCTATGCCTCGATCAGCAAGCGGCTCGACCAGTTGCACGACGGCGGCGGAGACCAGGTTGCGCGCATTGCTTCGGGCCTGAAACTGCTGCTCAGCCGCGCGGGCGTCGAAGCCGATGTTTCGGGCCGCGAAAAGCATGTTTTTTCGATCTGGAAGAAAATGGCCGAGCGCCACATCAGCTTCGAGCAACTGTCCGACGTCATGGCGTTTCGCGCGATCGTTCCCGATGCCGAGGCGTGTTACACGGCACTGGGCACGATCCACCAGCGCTGGCCAATGGTGCCGGGGCGGTTCAAGGATTATATCTCGACGCCAAAGCGCAATGGCTATCGGTCGTTGCACACCTCGGTGATCCATTCGGAAAAGATGCGGATCGAAATTCAGCTACGGTCTTCCGAAATGCACGCGCAGGCCGAATACGGCCTCGCATCGCACTGGACCTACAAACAGGGGCAAAAGCGGCCCGATGTGCCGTCGCGCTGGATCGATGATCTCGTCGAAATTCTCGACAATGCCGAAACGGCGGAGGAACTGCTCGAGCATACCCGCATGGCGATGTATCAGGATCGCATCTTTGCCTTCACGCCGAAGGGCGAGCTGTTTCAGCTGCCAAAGGGGTCGACGCCCGTTGATTTTGCTTATGCTGTGCATACCAAGCTGGGCAACGAAGCCGTTGGTGCAAAAGTAAATGGCCGTGTCGTGCCATTGCGGACGCAGATCGAAAATGGCGATCAGGTACAGATTCTGAAATCAAAAGCACAGGAGCCGCAACCGGCGTGGCTGAACTTTGTCGCGACCGGAAAGGCGCGGGCGGCAATCCGCCGCTTTGTCCGTAATAAGGAGCTTGGCGAAAATGTCGCGCTGGGCCGCAAAATCTATGACGAAATCGTCACGCGCTTGCCCGCCCAGCTGGGCAGCGGGGCGATGGCAGCGGCGCTGAAACGGCTCAAATTGCCCGACGAGAACGCCTTGATGGAAGCAGTGGCGCGGCAGAAGCTCACTGATGCGCAAGTGATGGAAGCGCTGATGCCGGGATCAGGCGGGGGCGATGTTGCAGCGGCAGTGCCGCAACAGCGCGAAGCGATTTCGATCAAGGGGCTGACGCCGGGCGTCGCGTTCAACCTTGCGTCCTGCTGCCATCCGGTGCCTGGCGACCGCATCGTTGGCCTTCGCCGCGAAGATGAAGCCATTGTCGTCCACGCGATTGACTGTGGCGAACTGGCCGATGGCGTCGATGCGGATTGGGTCGATCTGGCATGGGGCGACGGATCGGACGGGGCGGCGGCACAACTTTGCATCGTGCTCAAGAACGAGCCCGGTGCCCTTGGCGTGATGGCGGGTATTTTCGGCAGTCATCAGGCCAATATCCTGAATCTGAAGCTCGAAAACCGCGACGCCAGTTTCCATACGTTCCGTGTCAATATCGAAGTGCATGATGTCCAGCATCTCATGCGGATCATCGCGGCGCTGCGTGCCGCCGATGTTGTGAGTTCGGCAGAGCGGATTTGAGTCATCGCCGTGCAACGTATCGGGCACAGGATAAGGCGTAAGGGAGTAGTATGATGATGCGTATCGACCGTCGCCAGTTGATCACGACCGCTGCATTCGGATTTGGGGGTCTGATGCTGCCAGGTGGTGCCGCCATGGCGCAGATGCTGAACGCCGCGCGGGGATTTACGCATAACGTGGCGAGCGGCGAACCCGATACGGAATCGGTTTTGTTGTGGACGCGCTATGTCGGCACCGATGCAAGCGCGCGAATGAAAGCCGAAGTCTCGGCGACGCCCGATTTCGCGAAAGTTGCCGGTGGTGCGGAAGTCATCACGGGGCCTTGGCGCGACTGGACGGCGAAAATAACGGTTGCTGGCCTGTTGCCGGGTCGGCGCTATTATTATCGCTTTGTCGCACCTGACGGCACTGTTTCGCCCATCGGCCAGACCAAAACGCTGGGCGGCGACGGTGTTCGCGAAGCGCGGATCGCGGTGTTTTCCTGCTCGAACATTGGGTTCGGCTATTTCAACGCTTATGGTCATGCGGCGGCGCGCGCGGACCTCGATCTGTGGATCCACCTTGGCGATTATCTTTACGAAGCCAATCGCGGCACCTATCCCGACATGGAGGTCGCGCTGCGCCCGAATGAAATCGTGCCGCCCAACGAACTGGTCAGTCTTGCCGATTACCGGATGCGTTACGCGTCATACCGCAGCGATCCCGATTTGCAGGCGCTGCATGCGCGGCATCCCATGATCGCCTCGCCCGATGATCACGAGACAGCAAATGATAGCTGGGAAGGCGGCGCCGGCGCACATCAGGCGGACGAAGGGCCTTGGCTGAACCGCAAGGCAGCTGCGGTGCAGGCTTATTATGAATGGCTGCCGATCGACGAGACGCCGTGGAAAACCTATCAGATCGGTCGGCTTGCGACTTTCTTTCGCACTGAAACGCGCACAGCGGCGCGCAGCAGGCAGTTTTCGATGGGAAGCCTGATGATGGGCCCCGATCCTGAAGCCGCGTTGCGCGCTTTTGCCGCGGGGCCGTGGCTTGATCCCGCTATGACGATGATGGGCACGGCACAGGAACATTGGCTGGGCAAGGCCGTGCGTCAGTCAGTGCAGGCGGGCACACGCTGGCAAGTGATCGGTGTTGGCGCGCCGATGGGCACAGCCATTCTGCCGCCGACTGCCGATAGCTGGCTGGCCAGGGATGCCCGTCCCGTCTGGCATTCGCGGTTCAAGGCTGCGGCGATTGCCACCCGCGCGGGCCTGCCCTCGAATTTCGATAACTGGGGCGGCTATCCGGCGGCGCGCAAAAGATTCCTGACGATGGTGCAGGGCGCCGGTGCCAATGCCGTTGTGCTTTCGGGCGATAGCCACAATGGCTGGGCTTATGAGCTGCCGGGTGAAGGGCGCGCCGCTGCGGTCGAATTCAGCGTCCCCGGTGTGACTCCGCCAGGTATCGACGAAGCGACGCGTGGCAGCGATCCACGCCGCGTTGCGCGCGATCTGATTGCGGGCAATCCAGAACTAAAATGGGCAGACACATCGCAGCGTGGCTATATGGCATTGACGCTGACGCCCCAGGCCGCGACGAACGAGTGGGTGTTTATGGATACGGTGGCGTCCCGTTCGCTGAAATCGGCTGGCATGCATCGGATGAGGGTGAAGCCTGGTCGGGCGAGGCTGGAGACCGTTTGATCCGTGCGTGAAGCACGCTAAGAGCGATGCATGATCACTGACTCTATCGTTATCAGCAGCTATGCGCGCACGCCGATGGGCGGTTTTCAGGGCGCACTGGGCAGCGTTTCTGCCACCGCGCTTGGCGCGACGGCGGTCAAAGCGGCGGTCGAGCGGGCGGGTGTATCACCCGATGCCATCGATCAGATCATCATGGGCTGTGTGCTTCCCGCCGGTCTCGGCCAAGCACCGGCGCGACAGGCGGCGTTGGGCGCGGGGCTCCCGCAATCAGTCGCCGCGACGACGGTCAACAAGATGTGCGGATCGGGCATGCAGGCCGCGATCATGGCGCATGATGCGCTCGCTGCAGGCACTGCGGATGTGATTATCGCCGGTGGCATGGAATCGATGTCGAATGCGCCCTATTTGCTGACCAAGCATCGCAGTGGCGCGCGGATCGGCCATGATGTGGTCAAGGACTCGATGTATCTCGACGGACTCGAGGATGCCTATGATCCCGGCAAGCTGATGGGGGCGTTTGCCGAGGAGTCGGCGCGCGATTACCAGTTCACGCGCAAGGCGCAGGATACCTATGCGCTGCGGTCACTGTCGCGCGCGGTCGAGGCGATCAGCAGTGGCGCGTTCGATGGTGAGGTTGTCGCAGTTGAAGTGACGGGACGCGGCGGCACGACACTGGTCGCGCGCGACGAACAGCCGGGCAATGCCAAGCCCGATAAAATTCCGACACTGAAACCTGCATTCGCCAAGGACGGGACGATTACGGCGGCGAATGCCTCGTCGATTTCGGATGGCGCGGCAGCGCTCGTGATGACGCGTGAGAGCGTGGCAACGGCGCAGGGGATGCCCGTCGTCGCGCGGATCGTGGCGCATGCGGCGCACGCGCATGCGCCGCCCTTGTTTACGACCGCGCCGGTGCCGGCGATCCGCAAAGTGCTTGAAAAGGCGGGCTGGACCGTCGAAGATGTTGACTTGTTTGAAGTCAACGAGGCATTTGCGGTTGTCGCAATGATTGCGGCGAAGGATTTGGGCATTCCCGACGACAAGCTCAACGTGAATGGCGGCGCGACGGCGCTGGGGCACCCGATCGGTGCGTCGGGCGCGCGTATCATTGCCACACTGATCGCGGCGCTTCGGGCGCGTGGATTGAAGCGCGGCGTGGCGGCGCTTTGCATTGGTGGTGGCGAAGCGACGGCAATGGCGGTGGAACTGCCCTGAATACTGATGTCGCCTCGCATGAACGCGCCGCGCTTGTGGCCGCGCTGAAACGCGTGGCCGATGGCGACCGTGCGGCGTTGCAGGATGTGTACCGCCGCACGTCAGCGAAACTTTACGGGATTGCGCTGCGTATCTTTCCCGAGGGCGATGAAGCCGAGGACGTGTTGCAGGACGCATTTATCAATATCTGGCAGAAAGCGGGATCATTCGATCCTGCGCGCGCAAGTCCGATTACGTGGCTGGTCGCGCTGACGCGGAACCGCGCGATTGACCGGCTGCGAGCGAAGGGCAAGCGCGTGATGGCGCCGCTCGAACTTGCCGAGGAAATTGCCGACGACCGGCCCGATGCCGAACACTGCCTGATTGCGCATGAGGCCGATGCCCGTATCCTCGCGTGCATCGAAACGCTGGCAAAGGATGATGCCACGCTGATCCGCACGGCATTTTTTGACGGCGCAACCTATGCCGACATCGCAGCGCGCGCATCGACCCCGCTGGGCACGGTCAAAAGCCGCATCCGGCGCGCGCTCATGAAATTAAAGGCTTGTCTGGCGTGACCGAAGACGACGACATCCTTGCCGCCGAATATGCGCTGGGCCTGCTCGATGAAGCAGATGCACTGGCCGTACAAGCGCGTGCGCGGACCGACGCGCCGTTGAGCCTGCGCATTGCCTGGTGGCGCGATCAGCTCGCGCCTTTGGCCGGTGAAGTCGCGACACCAGCGCCGGCGGGTGTCTGGAAAAAGATTGAAGCCCAACTGCCCGGTAACGATAACAGCGCGAGCCTCATGCAGCGCTGGCGTGCGGCAGCAGTCGCGGCGATGTCGGTTGCGGCGGCGCTCATTCTGTTCATCGCAATGCGGCCCTTGCCGGTGCCCATCGTTGAGCCCGCTATCCCGATGCCAATGATGGCGGCGCTTTCGGGCGAAAAGGGCGCGGTGGTTGCGGTGTCCTATGATGCGACATCGGGCAAGCTGACGATCGCACCAACGGTTCTTGATCCCGGCAAAGGTGATGCTGAATTGTGGGTGATTCCAGAAGGTGGAAAGCCGCGGTCACTCGGTGTCGTGAACGCTAAACTGGCCGAGCCGCACGTGGTTCCCGGAGCAGATCGCAGCTTCATTTTGCCCGGCGCAACATTGGCAATAACGCAGGAAATCAAAGGCGGTTCGTTGAGTGGCCAGCCCGCCGGGCCAATCGTTGCGGCCGGCAAAATTATACGGACCTAAATGCATCCAACGGCGTTTTCGCTGCGTAGCTAGCATCAGCAATCGCCAGATGTGGTTGCGTTAGCTTTTC
>JAYUQI010000170.1:0-9217 GCA_043756805.1 Sphingomonas sp. | reverse complement strand
GACGCCCTGAAAGCCTTCGCCCCTGCATATCGCGCGGCGTTGGTCGAAAAATTCCTCTGGCGTCTGGGCGTTCTGCCACATGACACTGCCACCGATCTTGTCGTCGTTCAGGCAATCGAAAATGCACTGACCCAAAGCGGCGTATCGATCGACCGCTTCTTCTTCGACTGGGCCGGCGGCACGCCGCGCGGTGGGGATTACGCGAACACGGCATTCGATACGCTACGCACAGCACTCACCGGTTATCGATCACGGCTTGATCTCACTCAGACCTATTGGTCGCATGCCGATCCCTGCACCATGCTGATCGAAGACGTCGAATCACTTTGGAAGCCAATCGCCGACAGCGATGACTGGTCACCGCTTAACGCAAAAATAACCTTGATCCGGCAAATGGGGTCCGCACTGGCAAATCATTGAACTGCCGCCTAAAGAACCGTCCATGACAACCGAGCTTGTGTCGACAGAGCCCGCGACGGGCGCAATCCTCTGGCGGGGGCCAGTGAGCGATGTCGACATCGAAGTTGACCTTGCCCGCGGCGCGTTTGCCGAATGGGCATCACGTCCGCTGGCCGTTCGAGTGGAGGCCATGCGCCGCTTCATCAATGTCGTGCGCGGTAAGCATGACGCCTTTGCTGATACCATCGCGCGCGAAACCGGGAAACCGCTCTGGGAAGCACGCACCGAAGTTGACGCCGTCATCGCCAAAGTCGAGATTTCGATTGCGTCGTATAACGAGCGCACGGCGCAACGCCGCCTTGATGGCGACATGCGCAATCGTCAGGCACTTCGTCACAAGCCGCACGGCATCATGGCCGTGCTTGGCCCATATAACTTCCCGGCGCATTTGCCCAACGGTCACATTATCCCGGCGCTGATTGCGGGCAATGCCGTCGTTTTCAAGCCGTCCGAAAAAACCCCGGCAAGCGGCCAGATGCTTGTCGAATGCTATCATGCAGCGGGGATCCCGTCAGGCGTCGTCCGCTGCGTGATCGGCGGCCCCGATGCCGGCAAGGCGCTGGTTGCGCACCCAGACATCGACGGCATCTTGTTCACGGGCTCGGCGCGGACCGGTGTCGCCATTAATCGGCAGTTTGCCGACAATCCCGGCAAAATCCTTGCGCTCGAAATGGGTGGCAACAATCCGATCATCGTCTGGGATGCATCGGATATTTATTCTGCGGCGATCATTGTGATCCAGTCAGCCTTCATGACGGCGGGGCAACGCTGTACGGCCGCGCGTCGCCTGATCGTTCGCGACGGCATGCACGAGCCCCTGCTCGCACAGGTCAAGCGCCTTGCCGAGCGGCTGATCGTCAGCGACCCGCATAGCGCGCCACCGCCCTTCATGGGCCCAGTGATCGACAATGACGTTGCCGATCAGCTCGAGGAAAGTTTTCTCGCCCTGATCATGAAGGGCGGCGTGCCCATTCTCCATATGGAACGCCTCATTCCCGGTCGCCCTTTTCTGTCGCCAACCATCATCGACATGACCGATGCCACCGACCGACCCGACATCGAGCTGTTTGGGCCTATCCTGCAAGTCATACGCGTTCCCGATTTCGAAACAGCGCTTATCGAGGCCAACAATACGCGCTATGGTCTTGCCGCATCGCTGATCGGTGGGACGCCACAGCTTTACGACCAGTTCTGGGCAAACATCCGCGCCGGGATCGTCAACTGGAACAAACCAACCAGCGGCGCGTCGTCAAAAGCACCGTTCGGCGGCATCGGCCTGTCGGGCAACCACCGCCCCAGCGCTTATTATGCCGCCGATTATTGTGCCTATCCCGTCGTTTCGTCCGAAGACGAACAAGCGCGTGCGTCAATCGGCATCGGTCTGCGCGACAGTTAAATCCCACCTCGTCATCCCCGCGAAGGCGGGGAGCCAACACCCGAGGCTCGAGATTGGGCGCTGGATTCCCGCCTTCGCGGGAATGACGATGGAATAGCTTGTCTTCAGTGATGCAAACTTAGTTTCGTTTGCCCCGCGCCGCACCAACGGCCATTTCGCAACGATGCCCATTCTTCTTGACCCTGAAGCGCGTGGACGCGTCATTCTCGTTGGTGCGGGCCCGGGTGATCCGGGCTTGCTGACGATCAAAGCCGTTGAGGCGCTCCGCCAAGCCGATGTCGTTGTCCATGACGGCCTCATCGACGACCGCGTGTTCGACTATGTCCGCCCCTCGGCACAGCGTATCAATGTCGCCAAAAAGCGCGATCGCCACACCATCCCCCAGGATGGCATCAATGCCTTGATCATTGCCCATGTCAAAACCGGCGCGATTGTCGTGCGCTTGAAAGGGGGCGATCCCTTCATTTTCGGGCGCGGCGGTGAGGAAGTCGAAGCCGTGCGCGCCGCCGGGCTCCCTGTCGAAGTCATTCCGGGTGTTTCCGCTGCGCTCGGTGCTGCGGCCGAAGCCATGCTTCCGCTGACGCACCGCGACTGGTCCTCGGCGGTCAGCTTCGTTGCCGGCACCTGCAAAGGGCTCGCCGAACAAAACTGGTCGGGCCTCGCCGGGCATGGCCGCACACTGGTGATCTACATGGGTGTGACAACCGCCCGCGCCATCGCTGACAAGCTGATTGCCGAAGGTGTATCGCCAGCCGTCGCTGTGGCCGTTCTCGAACGCGGCACCCTCCCCGGCGCGCGGGCAATGCGCACCTTGCTGGCCGACCTCGGTGATCTCGTCGACCGGGAAAAGGTGATAAGCCCCGCCATCCTTGTCATCGGCGATGTCGTGCTGCTGTCAGACGCGGAAAACCGGCTTGCAGCATTGCTGAGCACTCCCCCTTCCGCCTTCCCTGAGCCTGTCGAAGCCTGTCCTGAGCGGCTGCCGCAGGCAGGCAGCCGAAGGGGGCTGTCCTTCTTTGGGGCGGGTGATTCAGAAGAAGTGCAGGGCTTCGACAAGCTCAGCCAAAACGGAGTCGGGAAATGAAAATCCTCACCGGCAATGACCTCAAGACCGGCGATGTCACGTGGTGGACGGGTGAAAGCTGGTCGCGCCACGTCGAAGACGCCACTGACGTCGGTGAACATGGCGAATCCGTCTTGTCCGCCGAAGAAGGCGCCCGCCGCGTCAACGCGCCCTATATCATCGAAGCCCTCGCCACCCCCGAAGGCCCTCGCCCTGCCCACATTAAAGATCGCGTCCGCGCGCTGGGCCCCACGGTGCGGCCCGATCTCACCCTGAAACCCGCAGACCCCACAGCGGGCGAGTGGGTCATATGAGAAAGATCCATCGTCGCGCAGAGGCGCAAAGGTCGCGGAGCAGATTGAAGCCTCCGCGCGCTCTGCGCCTCCGCGCGACCCCCCTTCATCTCCCCTTCGGATACACTCCAAATGTATAAATATGACACTTACGATCAGGCGATGGTCGATGCCCGCGTCGAAGATTTCCGTGATCAGGTTGCGCGCAGGCTCGCGGGTGACATTACCGAGGATCAGTTCAAGCCGATGCGGCTCATGAATGGCCTCTATTTGCAACTCCACGCCTATATGCTGCGTGTTGCGATCCCCTATGGCACGATGGACAGCCGCCAGATGCACATGCTGGCGCACATCGCGCGCAAATATGATCGCGGCTATGGCCATTTCACCACGCGCCAGAATATCCAGTATAACTGGATCAAGCTCGCCGAATGCCCCGATCTTCTCGCCGATCTCGCCACGGTCGAAATGCATGCGATCCAGACGAGTGGTAATTGCATCCGCAACATCTCGTCGGATCAATATGCCGGTGCCGCCGCTGACGAAGTCACTGATCCGCGCGTCTGGGCTGAATTGCTTCGCCAATGGTCGAGTTTTCACCCTGAATTCAGCTACTTGCCGCGCAAGTTTAAGATTGCGGTGATTGCCAGCACCGAAGATCGCGCCGCGATGCGTCTGCACGATGTTGGTATCGAAATGGTCGAACGCGACGGACAACTCGGCGGTCGCGTTTTCGTCGGCGGCGGCATGGGCCGCACGCCGATGATCGCGCCCGAAATCCGCGATTTCGTCACGGCCGATGATCTGCTCAGCTATATCGAGGCCTGTCTGCGCGTCTACAATCGCTACGGTCGCCGCGACAATATCTACAAGGCACGGATCAAGATCCTCGTCCACGAACTCGGTGCCGACGAATATCGCCGCCAGGTCGAGGAAGAGTTTTTCCACGTCAAAACTTTGGGCCTCGATCCGCCCAAAGCTGAATTCGACCGGATTTCAAAAATGTTCGCCCCTCCTTTGTTTCTTTGTCATCCCCGCGAAGGCGGGGATCCAACTCCCGAGCTCGAACTATCGGAATTGGATTCCCGCCTTCGCGGGAATGACGAATTTAGGCAGTGGGCCGCGCAAAACACCGTCGCCCACAAAATCCCCGGCTATGCCATCGCCAACATCAGTCTGAAGCCCATCGGCGGCATCCCCGGCGACGCTTCGGCGGACCAGATCGACGTCATGGCCGACCTCGCAGAACGCTACAGCTTCGACGAGCTCCGCGTCACGCACAGCCAGAACATCACGCTGCCGCATGTCGCGAAGCGCGACCTTTATCCGCTGTGGCAGGCGCTCGTCGCGGCCGACCTCGCGACCGCCAATCTCGATCTGGTCAGCGACATCATCGCGTGCCCCGGCCTCGATTATTGCAGCCTCGCCAACGCGCGTTCGATCCCGATTGCCCAGAAAATCGCCAAGCGTTTCGAAGACATCGATCGCCAGCGCAACATCGGCGAACTCAAACTAAAAATCAGCGGCTGCATCAACGCCTGCGGCCACCACCATGCCGGGCACATCGGCATTCTCGGCGTCGACCGCAAAGGCACTGAAAATTACCAGCTTTCACTGGGTGGGTCAGGTGCAGAGGATGTGAGCCTTGCCAAGATAACGGGGCCTGGCTTCGACGAAGACGGCATTGTCGATGCCGTTGAGCGTGTAACCGACAAATATCTCGATGTTCGTGAAGGCGATGAACGCTTCATCGACACCTACCGGCGCGTCGGCTTCGAACCCTTTAAGGAAGCGATTTATGGTTGAGTTCCTTCGCTTTCGCACCGACGACGCGCATGACGAACCCGCCGTCACACTCGACGCGTTCGTCGCGGGTCAGTCGAACGCCAACGCCGTCCGCATCGAAACCGGCGACGACGCGCGCGAACTGATTCCGCATCTCGAACGCATTGCGCTCATCGAAGTCGCATTCCCGAGCTTCCGCGACGGTCGCGGCTATTCGACTGCACGGATCCTCCGCGAAGCCGGCTATACCGGCGAACTGCGCGCCGAGGGCGATGTCCTCGTCGATCAACTCGCTTTCATGCGCCGCTGCGGTTTTGACAGTTTCGCACCATCGAAACCCATCGACCCCGCCGTCGCCGAAGCCTGTCTCGCGCGCTATCCTTATGTGTATCAGCGTGCCGCAGATGATGGCGTGCCCGTGTGGAAATTACGGCATGGGTGAACCGCTGCGCAAACTCGATCTCATTGACACCGCACCTCGCTTCACGCCTGAGAGTGCCGCGACGATCAATGCGCGCTGGGCAGGCGTTGAAACGCACGACATGCTGCGCGGCCTGTTCGATGAACCGCCTTTCGACGACATTGCGCTCGTCTCCTCTTTCGGTACTGAAAGTGCTGTCTTGCTTCACATGATCGCGCAGATCGACAAGTCGGTGCCGCTGATTTTTATCAATACGCAGAAGATCTTCGGTGAAACGCTTGCCTACCGTGATGAACTTGCCGAACAGCTTGGGTTCACGGACCTGCGCGTCTATCGCCCGGATCCCTATCTGCTCGCGCAGAAAGACGCGACAAGCCTGCGCTGGTCCTATGATCCCGATGGTTGCTGCGATTTGCGCAAAGTTGAGCCGCTGCGTCGCGCGCTCGGCGGATTCGATGCCTGGATTTCAGGCCGCAAAGGTTTTCAGGGAAAAACCCGCGCCGCCCTCCCGCGCTTCGAGGAAGACGAAGGTCGCCTCAAAATCAATCCGCTCGCTGATTGGGATAAAGCCCGCCTCGATGCTTATTTTGAGGACCATAAACTACCGCGCCATCCCCTTGAAAAACAGGGATATTTGTCGATAGGCTGCGCACCTTGCACCTCCAAAGTCCAGCCTGGCGAAGACCCGCGCGCCGGTCGTTGGCGCGGCTGGGACAAGGACGAATGTGGCATCCACACCGACATCGCGAACGACCCGATTTTCTGATCAGCGCCGCTCGGCGTAAAACCCTTCTTCCGCCAGATCGCTGAACCGCGTGATCTTCGCTTCGAACTTCAGGTTGACCTTCCCCGTCGAGCCATGCCGCTGCTTGGCCACGATTAGTTCGCACGTCCCAAACACCTTCTCCATTTCGGCCGCCCATTTGGCATGGTCCTCATGTGTCTTGGCATCGTCATTATCTGCAGGCCGCTTCGGTTCGCGCGACTGGACATAATATTCCTCGCGATACACAAACAACACAATGTCGGCGTCCTGCTCGATCGATCCCGATTCGCGCAAATCCGCCAGTTGTGGCCGCTTGTCCTCGCGCTGTTCGACCGCACGGCTCAACTGCGACAGCGCCAGCACGGGGACATTCAATTCCTTCGCCAGCGTCTTGAGCCCACGCGAAATCTCCGAAATTTCCTGAACACGGTTGCCTTCGTTCGACCGCCCTGACCCTTGCAAAAGCTGAAGATAATCAACCACGATCAAGCCGATCCCATGCCGCCGCTTCAAGCGCCGCGCCCGCGTCCTCAGCGCGGCAATCGTCAGGCCCGGCGTATCGTCAATGAACAGCGGCAAGGTCTCAAGGTCCGCCGCAGCCCGCGCAAGATTGCGGAAGTCGGCCTGTCCGATCTTGCCCATCCGCAATGCTTCGGAACTGATCCCCGAATTCTCGGCAAGCACGCGAGTCGCCAGCTGGTCCGCCGACATTTCGAGGCTGAAGAAAGCCACTTTCGCCCCGACCGATTTGGCCGGATCGATGCCATCGCTCTCGTCCTGTACCCAGCGTTTGGCTGTGTTGAAGGCAATATTGGTCGCCAGCGCGGTCTTGCCCATCCCAGGACGTCCGGCAAGAATCAACAAATCCGAATGATGCAGCCCGCCAATCTTGGCATTGATCGACTCAAGGCCCGTGGTGATCCCCGACAAACCCCCGCCGGTGTTGAGCGCTTTTTCAGCAATCTCGACTGCTGCGCGCGTCGCCTGCGCAAATGTCTTGACGCTCCCCTCGCCGCCACCTTCTTCAGCAACCTTGTACAGCGCGACTTCGGCGGCTTCGATCTGCCCCTTCGGATTCACTTCCTGCGACGTATCAAGCGCGCCATCGACCATCTCGCGCCCGACCGAAACCAGCGCGCGGAGCATCGCCAGATCGTAAATCTGGTTGGCAAAATCGCGTGCGCCGATGAGTGCGGCGCTGTTCCCCGTCAATTGCGCCAGATAAGCGGGGCCGCCGAGCTCGCGCATGGTCTCATCAGCTTCGAACATCGGCCGCAGCGTGACCGGATTTGCCACCATATTCCGGTCAAGCATCCGCAGGATCGCATCATAAACCCGCCCATGCACGGCTTCGAAAAAATGATCCGGCCGCAGCCGTTGTTGAAAATCCTCGGCAATGCGGTTGTCGATCATCAGCGCGCCAAGCAACGCCGCTTCGGCCTCGATGTTATGCGGCAATTCGGGGCCACTGCTCGACGGCGGCGGGGGAACGAGTCGGATTGGATCAGCCATAGCGACCTCCATGCGCGCCGCCGACGTTACCCTCAATGGCCTCTCGCGACTTATCCCCGCTATACTTTTTTATACAGCCTCGCCTAAGGCAATTCCATGCCAGACCCGCGCATCATTGCTATCGATCTCGACGAGCACACGATCCTGTGGCGCTCGGCCGATATCGAACAGGAACGGCGAATCGCGATTTTTGATTTGCTCGAGGGCAATTATTTCAAACCGTTGCGGCAATATCCTGACGATTATGCGGGGCCGTTCAAGCTGCTACTGGCTGTCGAGGAAGGTCGCCTCGCCCTGACCATTTCGCGCGAAGACGGTCACCATCTTGAGACACACATTATCGCACTCGGCCGTTTCCGCCGCCCGATCCGCGATTACTTCGCGATCTGCGACAGCTATTTTCAGGCCGTCAAAACCGCAACGCCGGTTCAGATCGAAACCATCGACATGGCGCGGCGCGGCATTCACAATGAAGCCGCCGAGCTGCTCAAGGAACGCCTGACCGAAAAAATCGATCTTGACTTCGACACCGCCCGTCGCCTGTTCACGCTGATCTGCGTGCTGCATATCCGGGGATGACCATGACGCCTGACGCCCTCTTTGCAGCCGCACGTGCCGCGACGAAAAATGCCTATGCGCCTTATTCAAAGTTCCACGTCGGAGCCGCGATCCTGCTGACCGATGGCCGCGTCGTCACGGGCACAAATTTCGAGAACGCCAGCTATGGTCTGTCGCTCTGTGCCGAAACAATTGCGCTTGCAAAAGTCGCGAATGATGGACTGCTTGGACAGGTCGCCGAGATCGCTGTCATCGGCGGCACCGGCAGTGATCCTGTCCGCCCCTGTGGCCGCTGCCGCCAAATCCTCAACGAAGCCGCCGAGGTTGGCGGGCGTGACATCATCGTCCATTGCAGCGCAGCCGACGGCTCGACTATCGAGCGCCACTTGCTGTCTGCACTTTTGCCCCACGCCTTCGGCCCCAAGGACCTGACATGACCATCCAATCCGACCGCTGGATCCGCGAACAAGCGCAAAGCACCGGCATGATCGAACCATTTACCGAAAGCCAGCGGCGCGACGGGTGTATCAGCTACGGCCTGTCCTCTTATGGCTACGACGCGCGCGTTGCCGACGAGTTCAAGATTTTCACCAATGTCGATTCGTCGATCGTTGATCCCAAGAATTTCGATCCGAACAGCTTCGTCGACCGAAAGACCGACATCTGCGTGATTCCGCCGAACAGTTTTGCACTGGCCCGAACCGTCGAATATTTCCGCGTGCCCCGCGACATACTCGTCATCTGCCTCGGCAAATCGACCTATGCGCGCTGTGGAATCATCGTAAACGTCACGCCGCTTGAACCCGGCTGGGAAGGACATGTGACGCTCGAATTTTCAAACACGACACCCCTGCCCGCGAAGATCTACGCGAACGAGGGTGCCTGCCAGTTCCTGTTCCTGAAGGGGAACGAGCCATGCGAAGTCAGCTATGCCGACCGCGCTGGCAAATATATGGGCCAGCGC
>JAYUQI010000169.1:0-3326 GCA_043756805.1 Sphingomonas sp. | reverse complement strand
TGAGATGAGGGGTTGAGGTAAGCGGTCCTTCGTTCAGCTCCTACCGTCAACAGCTACGCGCCTAGTCCTTCGACCGCCTATCGCCTGAGCGTCTATGGGGCCTCCTCGGCCAGGATTCACGGCTTCAGCTGATAAATCGTTCAAGCATCGCGTCGATCCGGCCGCGCGAGCGGTGATCGCGTTGCACTAGGGACGCGCTGGATTCAAAAGCAATTCAAAATCCGGCTCCGTAAGGAGTTTGAGTTCGATTCCCACCGCCGCACCAGCTATGATTTGGTGAGTGTACCGATTGGAAACGCGCTGAAATTCGCGAGCAGGAATGTATTTGGACTAGCCTGTCGATAGTCGCGGTCGGTTCAACCGCCTTCGTTGCCCTCGCGTCAGGCTGCCTCCGCATCACCTTGCCCTGAGTTCGATGCTTCATCGCAGCGAAAACTGGCGCGAGCCGAAGCAGCGGGCCTTGCCGCCAACTTTGAGCAGCATGAAACTTGCATCCCCATGCAAAGTCGGCTTTCGTTGTGACATGGATAGGGCAGGACCACAGCGACACAAGTCTTCGGGCGTTGCCGTCGTGCGCCTCGCCGTCAAAGCGGACCTCGATGGCGTCATGGAACTTGCGGCAACTGAGGGTAGCGGCCTGACCAACCTGCCGCCCGACCGCGACCTGCTTGCCAGCCGGATCGCCGCCAGCCAGTGCGCGGTCGGTCCGCAAGTGCTGTCGAACCTTGCGCTGGCGACAATACTCTCGGCGATCGCGGGTCTGTTCGCGGCGGCTACCTACGCCTTCCTCAAGGTTACCCGTGCTACGCATGACGCGACGCGCGCCGCGCTCGACGAAAAACAGCGCATGGCCGATGCAGCTGTTGCGTGAAACGGATCGGGGCAGGTCTGGCAATCGCAATGGCCGCTAGCAGCGCGCAGGCGGCGACCCCAGACACGCTCGCCACGCGCGCGATGTTCGCGCGGGTCGTGGGCATCCCGACCGTCAAAGGGCAGGGCAAAGTGCCCGAGATGGCGCACTATCTTGCGGGAGAGTTCCGGCGCGCTGGCTGGGCTGATGGCGATGTCGAAGTCATCGCTTACAACACCGGCAGCCCCGACGGCACCGCCATCGATCAGACGGCTGCACTGATCGTCCGCTGGCGCGCAACGGGCCGCGCATCGCAGCGCCCGATCATGGTCATGGGGCATATGGATGTGGTCGCTGCCAAGCGCGAGGATTTCACCGACGATCCGTTCACGCTGGCTGAACGCGACGATTACTTTTACGGGCGCGGCACGGTGTACATGAAGGGCGGGATTGTCGCGGTTGTGCGCGCGATGATCGAACTGCGTGCCTGCGGGTTTCGGCCAACACGCGACATCGTGGTGTTCTTCACCGGCGACAAGGAATCGCATGGGCTGGGCGCTGAAAAGGGCGCGGGCGAATGGCTGCCAAAGCTCGACAATCCCGAATACGGCCTCAACGCCGACGGTATCGGGGTGCGCGTCGCCGATGACGGCACGCCGATCGGTGCGACGATGCCGACGGGGGAAAAGGGCTATGCCGACTATATTCTGACCGTCCGCAACCCCGGTGGCCATTCGGGCACGCCGCGGCCCGACAATGCCATCTACACGCTGGCGCGCGCGCTCGGGCGGATCGACGCGCATCGCTTTGCCCCGGTGATGAACGAAACGACGCGCGCTTACTTCACGGTGCGGCAGACGACCGCGCCACCGCCGCTGGCCGACGCCATCGGTCGCTGGCTGGCAAACCCCGACGACGGCGAAGCCGCCGATGCGGTCGAGGCGACGACCAGTGAAATCGGGCTGACGCGGACACGCTGTGTCGCGACGATGATGAAGGGCGGGCATGCCAGTAACATGCTACCCGAACTTGCGACCGCGCTCGTAAACTGCAGGTTGTTTCCGGAAGCCAGTCCCGATGCGGTGCGCGACGAGCTCGAGGCCGCCGTGGCCGACGCAGAGGTCGCGGTCACGCGCAACGACAACTACCCGGCAACGATCATGTCGCCACTGCGGGCGGACGTCACAGCGGCCTTTACCAAAGCGGTGCGTGCGGTTCACCCCGGCATGCCCGTTGCGCCGACGATCGTGACCGGCGCGACCGATGCGCGGACGTTCCGCCGCATCGGCATTCCGGTCTATGCCGTTAGCGCGCAGTGGCTGCGCGTGCCGTCCGACATGCGCGTTAACCATGCGGACGAGCGCATTCCGGTGCAATCGCTGTACGACGGCGTGCGTCACTGGAAAATCATGCTGGGCGAACTAGCCGGAGGACCGATAGAATGACATTCAAGCAAAAGTTGGCAGCGGGTGAACCGCTGCTCGGCACATTTCTCAAGACGCCACACCCGCACGTCGTCGAGGTGCTGACGACGGCGGGACTCGACTGTATCTGCATCGATGCCGAGCATGCGCCGTTTGACCGGAGCGCGATCGACCTGTGCGTCATGGCGGCGCGGGCCGGGGGGCTACCCGCGATCGTCCGCCCGGCAAGTGCTGCGGCGCATGAGCTGCTCAACGCACTCGATTGCGGGGCCGACGGGGTCGTCGTTCCGCACATCCGCTCCGCCGCCGAGGCGAGCGAGCTGGCGCGTGTTGCACATTACGGACCCGGCGGTCGCGGTTTCGCAGGATCGACACGGGCCTCGGGCTATGGACTGACCAATATCGCCGATCATCTGACAAATACCGCCAGCCGTACCGCCGTCATTGCTCAGATCGAAGACGTCGAAGCACTCGACGAGATTGATGCGATTGCCGCTGTCGAGGGCATCGACGCGTTGTTCGTGGGCCGCATCGACCTGACCATTTCGCTCGGCTGCACATCGCCCGATGATCCGAAGGTCTTAGCAGCGGTCGAACGGATCGTCGCGGCGTGCAAGGCCGCCGGTCGCGCGTCGGGCATGTTCCTTTCACGGGCAGCCGATGTGGCACAGTGGCGTGAGCGTGGATCGAGCTTGTTTCTGCTCGCATCCGACCAGAATTTCCTGCGTTCAGGCGCGCGCGCGCTGCGCGGCGATGCCGGAATGTGATCCGCTCGACTAAGCGCGGTACGCCTGTGTCACGACCGCGACTTCATCGAACATTGTCCACTCCTCGACCACGTGCGCACCGGCAAAGCGCATGTGCGTCATGCCCATCACCGCGACCTGGCGACCGGCGGGCAAAGTGCCGAGCAGACCGCCGGGGCGCGTCGTGCCCTCGAGCATCCAGCGTGCCGCGACAATGACGCCGTCGGTTTCTTCCGACCAGCTGACGTGCTCGACGCGCATTGTTGCATCGGGGATGCTCGCGAGCAGGCCGATGATGAGTGACTG